>JBBQPB010000008.1:0-16983 GCA_038331435.1 Thermomicrobiales bacterium
GCCGTGCCCAGGAAGAGACAGGTAAGCGTGAGGAGCGTGCGGAATCGCGTCACGAATCGGCGAGTCCTATTCGGCTGCACCAACGGGCGAGCCGTTCAGATCGACATTCACGAGTTGCTCTTCTACCGCGTTGTTGAGCGAAATCGGCTCAGCACTCCGGACACCAGGACGGGGCCCGAGGATCGCGGTCACTTCGGTGGCGTCGAGTGTTTCTTTCTCGAGCAACGCGTTGACCAGCAGCTCCAACTTCTCGCGATTGCCACTCACCATGGTCCGCGCGCGTCCCAGCGAATCTTCGACCAGTTCGCGTACCGCATGATCGAGCCGGGTAGCGGTTGCATCGGAGAACGCCTTCTCCTGCACGATCTCGCGTCCCAGGAAGACATGCTCTTCGCCTGTTCCGAGATAGACCGGTCCGAGGTCGTCGCTCATGCCCCAGAGCCCGACCATGCGTCGCGCCAGCGCGGTGGCCTGCTTCAGGTCACTCTCTGCTCCGGTGGTTATTTCATCGAAAACCACGATCTCCGCCGCACGGCCAGCTAGCGCGGTATCGAGGCGTCCCAGCAAATAACTCTTTGAGACGTTGTAGCGGTCCTCTTCAGGCGATTGAATGGCTACGCCCAGGGCGCGGCCACGCGGAACGATGCTGACCTTGCGCAGCGGGTCGGTACCCGGCGTTAGATGCGCGACCAATGCGTGCCCGCCCTCGTGATAGGCAATGATCTTGCGATCCTCATCGTTCATGATGGCGGCGCGAACGGTGCCAAGCAAAACCTTATCGAGCGCATCCTCGAAGTCGCTCTTATCGATCAACTTCTTGTTGCGACGTGCGGCAGTCAATGCCGATTCATTGACGAGATTGGAAAGATCGGCGCCAGAAAACCCGGTGGTACCCCGGGCAACGCTCGAGATATCCACGTCTGCGGCCAGCGGAATACCGCGGCTGTGAATCTTGAGAATCGCCTCGCGGCCAGAACGGTCTGGCAATCCAATCGTCACCTGGCGATCGAAGCGGCCAGGGCGCAAGAGCGCGGGGTCGAGCACGTCGGGGCGGTTGGTCGCCGCCATGATGATGACTTCCTGATTGGTATCGAAACCGTCCATCTCGACGAGCAGCTGGTTGAGTGTCTGCTCGCGCTCGTCGTTGGATCCGCCCAATCCAGCAAACCGCTGGCGTCCGACTGCATCGAGCTCGTCGATGAAGATGATGGCAGGCGAATGTGTCTTTGCCTTCTCGAAAAGATCGCGTACGCGGCTGGCGCCAACACCAACGAACATTTCGACAAATTCCGAGGCGGAGATGCTAAAGAACGGCACCCCGGCCTCTCCGGCAACGGCGCGTGCCATCAAGGTCTTACCAGTACCCGGAGGTCCGACCAGCAACACACCACGGGGTAGGCGAGCGCCGAGCTGATGGTACTTGGCGGGATTGCGCAAGAAGTCGACGACCTCGGTCAGTTCGCGCTTCGCCTCTTCTTCTCCAGCGACATCGGCAAACGTTACCTGCGGTCGTTCCGGATCGTGCTGCCGGGCACGGCTACGGCCAAACCCTAAGACGTTCTGTTGACCACGGGTCATCTGCCGGCCCATGAAGAGGATCAACCCAAGGAAGAGCAGGATTGGCAGAAAGCTAACCAGCAAACCGGTCCAAAGTGAACTCGTTCGCTGCTCGCCGTTGACGATCACATCCTGCGCCGCCAGCTGATCCATCAGCTGTTGGTTGTTGGTCTGCACCACGGGCGGGATAGTTGCCTTGAGCTGTTCCGACTCGATGTTACCCGTGCCACTGGCAGTCTCAATTTTCTGATCGGACTCGTTCCAGAAGATCGGACTGTCCAGATCGATCTGGATCGACGAATCGGTAATCGTCGCTTCTTTGACGTTGCCGGCATCGATTTGTGCCGTCACAACCGAATACGGCACCGAGGTGGTGGCGGGATCGGCACGCGGCACGAAATTTTGGTAGAGGTACCAACCAATCAGCGCCAGAATCAGCAGACCAATGAGCCAGCTCGGAACACGCGGCCGCGACGAGCCAGGCTCGCCGTCTTTGCCGTCTTTGCCTTCATCGCCATTGCGGTTCCACACACGATCAATCCAGTTCTTCTGGTCGTTCCCGTTTTTTCCTGATTTGTCTTGCATTCGGTGATTCCATATAGATGTAAACGGACGGGGAAATTCGGGCGCGAGTCACGCTTCCGGGATCGCGCGCGTCCGCGGTGCACATGCGTCCTGAGGGTCTGGCTAAAGCGCAGTCCGACGCGGTCGTTCCGCGAACATCGCCATCGCTGAGCGAGGACGGCATTCGTCAGAAATCCAAGTATATACGGCGCCCGGTCCCCAACCTACTCAAACACGGTGATATCGAAAACCGTCGTACCCAATTTCAGGAAATCGTCAGCAGGCGACCCGGTTTCTCAGCAGCATATTGACTGGAGCTCGTATCACTCCGTCTTAAGCTTCCACCAGGCGGGAACAGCCCAAGGATCTTCTTCTTCATAGGCGAACCCAATCCACTCGACCAGGCCCGAGTTGCGCATCGCGGCTGGAATGACCTGCCCATGAACGACCATGCGCGAGTTGTCCGCATTTTCACCCCACTCGACCAACGCTTGTTGATACGCGAGTTCGCTCTGTGGATCGAGGTGCATGACCTCGATGAACTGGGTAGTCGTGAACTCATCGGCGTCTACCCGTTCGAGCAACGACCGGATCGGTGGGGTGAGGAAGAGAATCAGCTCGTCGACCTTGTCATTGGAAACTTGCCGCCGGTCGCGCATTGTTTGTCATCTCACTCAATGGCTCGCTCCGGTGGGCCGTAACATTCGCCCTGGAGGGAATCGCCATGTCTTTCGAAACCAGCTCGACCGCTTTTGCAACCGTTGCCGATGCAGTCGTCATCGGCGGCGGCGTCAACGGCCTTTCGGCTGCCTATCAGCTTACCCGTAAAGGGATTCGTCCCGTCGTCCTAGAACGGAGCCACATCGGCGCCGGCGCCACCGGGAAATCGGGAGCGCTCGTGCGCGCGCATTACTCCAATCCGGAGGAAACTCAGCTCGCACTGGCAAGCATGCACATCTTTCGTGGCTGGGCCGACGAGGTCGGCGCCGGCGATCCCGGGTTCGAACAGGTTGGGTTTCTGCGTCTGGTCGCACCGGGCGACGAGGACGCGTTGCGGAAGAACGTCGAAATGCAGCGCGAGCTCGGCGCCGACACTATGATCGTCACCCGAGATGAAATCGCCTCGATCGAGCCCTTCATTACCACCGACGACATCACCGTCGCTGCCTATGAGCCGTCCTCCGGATTTGCCGATGCGAACGCCACTGCCTTCGGCTTTGCCCGGGCAGCCGTACAGCACGGCGCCACCATTCTCACCGGAGTCGAAGCCACCAGGGTTGTCACTGAGGGCGGAAGAGTGTCCGGCGTGGAAACCTCACAGGGTTTCATCTCGACGCCAATCGTCCTCATCGCCGCCGGAGCCTTCGCCAACCTGCTCCTGTTACCACTCGGGGTCGATCTTGGGATGTTCCCTCGCCGGTCGCGAGTGGTCATCTTTCGGCATCCCTACGATCTGCCCGCCAATCGCCGGCACCGTGTGGTCATCGACTCGGTCAACCGGGCCTGGATCGCTCCAGTCACACCTACTACCACGCTTATCGGCGTCACCGTGGGGGATCGGGACGGATCCCACCCCTACGATTTCGAGGAAACGCTCGAGCAGTCATACATCGATATCGCGCGCACGGTTCTCGCCAGGCGGTTCCCCGCTTTCGCCAACTCCACCATGCGCGGCGGCTGGACCGGCGTGTATATGCAAAGTCCGGACGGTCACCCGATCATCGACAAGCTCGATCAATACGATGGTCTGTTCATCATGGCGGGCGACAGCGGCACCTCATTCAAAACCGCGCCCGCGATCGGGTTGGTGCTGGCGGAGTGGATTGCCGACGGGGAACCGCAGTTGATGGGCATGTCTGCTTTCCGGGCCAGCCGATTTATGGAAGGCAAGCCGTGGATCGATGAATTCCAATACGGGGAGACCCCAGAAGAATCGATCGTCCGATAGCGGCATTGAGCGTCAATCTCGTTCCCCGCTCCGGAGCGCGACGTAACTCTCGTAGCGCTCCTGTCCGATAACCCCGTCCGCCAATGCATCGAGCACCGCACATCCTGGCTCGGAAAAATGTTTGCAATCGGCGTAGAAGCAACGGCCAAGATAGGGTCGCATTTCCCGAAAGCACCAATCCAGCCGATCGGGAGCTACGCCGTGCATCGCCAACGAGCGAATGCCCGGCGTATCGGCGACGAAGGTTTCTGCGTCGAGCCGAATAAGCTCAGCCGAGGTCGTCGTGTGCCGCCCTTTTCCGGTTGCCTCGGAAATCGCGCCGATTTCGCGAACACGTTCTGCTCCCAACGCATTGAGAATGCTCGACTTGCCGACTCCCGACGGACCGGTCAGCACCGTGGTCTTGTCCTGCATGGCGGCTCGCAGTGGCGGAATACCGGCGCCGCTGCGGGCGCTGAACCTGAAGACCGGATAGATCGACTCGTAATCGCCGAAGATCGATTGAGACTCCAGCTCGCCATCTTGCAGGGTCTCGTCCAGGTCGATCTTGTTGACGCCAATCATCGCGGTTAACCCCCGGTCCTCGGCCAGTACCAGGAAACGATCGAGCATACGCCGATGCGGTTCGGGATGCCGCACCGCGAAGACAAAGAGCGCCTGATCGAGATTCGCGAGCAGGATCTGATGGTTGATCGACGATCCACGTTGCGGTCTGGTGAGCACTGAGCGTCGCTCAGCCACTTCCTCGATGCGCGCTTCCCCATCGCCAACATCCACGATCCGCACCCGATCGCCAACGACCACCGGGTCCGAACGCTGCCGGCCCCGTTTCAGGGTCCCCTTTGGCGTTGCCAGCCAGATCGTTTCGGATCCTGGCACTTCGACCGTAAACCACTTGCCGTGGGCACGCACCACGACACCGCTCATGAGGTCGCTCTGACCAGGATTCGTTTCTGTCACGACGCCGCCTCGCATTGGATCAAGTCGTCATACCCTACCCATCCAGACAGGTCCTCTTTTCCACGCAACAAGAGGAGTGTACGATTCATAAGATGCTAGAATCCTGTAACTTTGCAGCCGCCATATTCGTATCAGCGAGACACTGTTTGCGGTTGCACCGGGGTATTTGATGGAATTTCTCCTGCTTGTCGCGCGAATCGTGTTGGCAGTCACGTTTCTGGTTTCCAGCATAGGCAAATTTCTCGATCTCAAAGGGTCTCGCCAGGCCATGCGCGATTTCGGCTTGCCCAAATCACTGGCTGGATCGGCGGCTATCGGGTTGCCCATCGTCGAGCTCCTCACTGCGCTGCTGCTAATTCCCACCAGCACCGCCTGGTGGGGCGCTATTCTTTCCTTCCTTTTGCTGGCCGCGTTCGTTGGCGGCATCGCCTACAACATGGCCCATGGGCGCGCGCCCGATTGTCACTGCTTTGGGCAGATCCACTCGGAACCCGCGGGGCCCCGAACGCTGATCCGCAACGGCCTGTTGGGCCTCGTGGCACTCTTCATTATTCTCTTCGGCACCGATCGTTGGTCGTTTTCGTACGATAGCGCGGGCGCAAGCCTGCTGGGATGGATGGGCGATTTGAGCACCTTTGAAATCATTGCAACGCTTCTCTTCATCGCGCTGATCGCAGCAGTGGTCATCATCGGCTACATTCTGGTCCATCTCCTTGGTCAGAATGGACGCGTACTTCTCCGGCTCGATTCAATCGAAGCCAGTCAACAAAATGGCGTCGCACCCGGTATTGCCGCCGCACCGGCCGCCGCGGCAGCTCCAGCCCCAGGTTTGCCAGTCGGCACAATCGCTCCCGCCTTCAAGCTGGAAGGGCTTTTCGGCGAAACCCAGACCCTCGATGCTATCCGCGCTAACGGATTGCCCACGATGGTCATCTTTACCGATCCGACCTGTGGACCATGCAATGCGCTCTTGCCTGATGTTGGCAAATGGCAGCGGGAGACTATCGGCAAGCTCAACATCGCGGTCATCACCTCCGGCTCCCCTGAAGACAATAAGGCGAAGGTTTCCGAGCACGGTATATCGAATGTGCTCATCCAGCAGAATCGCGCGGTCGCAAACGATTACCAGGCCATTGGCACCCCATCTGCGGTGCTCATCGACCGAACCGGCAAGATCGCCAGCCCGATATCGGGTGGCGGCGAAGCAATTCGACAACTGCTGGCCAGCGCCACTGGTCTTGCCGCGGCCCGCCCGGCGGCGGTCTCGCCGTCGGCTGCAGCCCACGGCGGTGCTCCCACTGCACCAGCCAAGCCGGTGGCGCCTGAGCGACCGAATCTGGTCGGGCAAGACGCTCCCGACATGGAGCTTCCCGACCTCGAAGGCAAAACCGTCAAACTTGCGGACTACAAGGGTAAGCAGACGCTCCTCGTCTTCTGGAATCCTGGCTGCGGTTTCTGCAAGAAAATGATCGACGACCTAAAGGCCTGGGAAAACGATAAGCCCCAAGGCGCTCTGGAACTCATTCTTGTGTCGACAGGAACCGTCGAAGCCAACAAGGCAATGGGCCTGAACTCCACGACCGTGATCGACGACGGATTCGCCACCGGCCGCAAGTTCGGCGCGACCGGTACACCGTCCGCTATTTTGATCGATCCAACCGGCAAAATCGCCTCGGAAATTGCCGTTGGCTCACCGAACGTCATTGCGCTCGCCTCGGGCAAGAAACCAGCCCCCTCGGCTCCAGCCGCCAAGGCCGAACCTCCCACCAAGAAGGGCGAAAAGGCTCCGGAAGTCAAGCTAAAGGATTTGGACGGCAAGGAGTTCGATCTTCAGCGCCATACCACCGATACGCTGCTCGTTTTCTGGAATCCCGGTTGCGGCTTCTGCAAGCGCATGGCGGACGATCTGAAATCCTGGGCTAAAGACAAGCCGAAGACCGCGCCTGAAATGGTGCTCGTGACCACCGGCACCGTGGAAGCAAACAAGGCGATGGACATTCCCATGCGCATGCTGCTGGATGAAGGCTTCTCCACTGGACGCAAGTTCGGCGCAGGGGGCACTCCCTCAGCCGTGCTAATCGACGGCAAAGGCAAAATCGCGTCAGATGTTGCCGTTGGTGCTCCGGCGGTCATGGCACTGGCGGGGCAAGCAGTTTCGGTCTAGCTTTTCTGTTCGGGATCGGATCCAGACGAACCGGCGCCTTCGGGTGCCGGTTCGTCTATTTTTGGAGCGCGCGTCCGCGCGCGGGAATCATCCCGCGCAGGACGTGGCAGCGTCGGCCGGGCAACCGAGACACGTCGAATGAGCGGGCCGGCGGCGCGCTCGAGTTGGCACTGGTCGAGCTGGGAGCGTGCTTGCTCGAACTCCCGGCGTCGTCGCTCGACCCGTTTCTGCGATCGTTCCAGCTTGTCAAGCGAACGCCGATAACGTTTCTCGGCCAACGCAAGCTGGCAATCGGCGGCAAATTCTGCATCGATGAGCGTCCGCTCGGCTTCGGCGGACTCGCGCAAGAGTGTTTCTGTTTGTCCTGGCTCCTGGGCCACGCCACGCACCTGCAACTTCCTCGTCGTTCGCCTTTCCTTTAGCTTTCTGAATTATGATACTTATACGAGTTCGACCCGGTTCCCAACCAGCAGGCGGTGAGAGGGACCCCCAATGACATCTGGAAAAATACGAGATGAGCCATCCCGCTGAACCCGGTGCGATCCTTGCGGTATTCGACCTCGGATCGAATTCGGTGAAGATGTCCGTTGGCCGTTGTGGCGAAGACGGATCGTCCCGCGAGTTCGCATGGCGATCGGCCACTACCAGGCTTTCGGCAGGGGTCGACCGCACCGGGATGCTGGACCAGGACCGCATGGATGCCACGGTGGCAGCGCTTAAAGAGATGGCCATGCAGGCTGCGGCGCTTGGCGCGGTGCGCATGATTGCGGTTGCGACTGAGGCCGCGCGTATTGCCAGCAATGGACCGGCCTTCATCGAACGCATCGAGCAAACCACCGGGATCGTCGTCGAGACCATTGCGGGAGACCGTGAAGTTGAACTCACCTTTCTCGGTTTGTCCCGCACTATCGACCGCAATGGCACCATGGTCGTCGCCGACATCGGTGGCGGCAGCACTGAGCTGATTGTCGCGGTAGATGGCGAAATGATTTCGGGAATCTCGCTCCCGATCGGATCGGGACGCATTACCGACGAGTTCCCTCCGGGCGACCCGCCCAATGCCGACGTGATAAAAACGATGCGCGCGCAAGTCCGACGACGCATTGGTCACTTCGAGTTGCCCGCACGCTCGGCCCGACTCGTTATCGTCGGTGGAACCGGCGAATTTCTGGGCCGCCTCCTGCCACGTGATTTCCCGGTCCCCGTCGGACTGGTCGAGACCGCGCTTCAATCGACGTGCGCTATGACCTCCGCCGAGCTCTCGCGCACGATCGATGTCAGTATCGAACGAGCCCGAGTACTCCCAGCCGGGATTGCAACCGCATTGGCCATCGCCGATATTTGCTGCCCGACGCTCTTGGTCGGAGCGCCGAGCGGGATACGCGCCGGGCTTCTTCGATTGGCTTGTGCGGGCGAGTTGTAAATGACGCAACCAACCTATCGGGACGCCATGCGCACGCTCATTGGGGCACGCTGGGAGGAAGTCTGGAGAACGGTGCCGCGCGCGGTCGAGGGCACCGATATCGAGGGTGTCCACGACGTGCGCGTCGCATCCAGGCGGTTGCGAGCAGCGATGGACGTGGCCGCGCCCGCCTTTCCGGCATCCTGGTACAAACCTCTCCATACGGTCGCCAAGGAGATCACTTCCGAACTGGGCGAAGTGCGCGATCGCGATGTCATACTGGAACATCTCAGCGCCGAACGAGAAGCTGCCCCACCCAACGAGCGCCCGGGAATCGACCGGCTCATGGCGCGAATCGATCGGGAACGCGTTGCTGCTCGCACCGAAATGGAATCGTTCCTCCAGGAGCTGGACAAGCGGGCATTGCGGGACGAAACCCGACGCCGTTTTCCGGCAAATGAATCGGACAATCGTGCATGACGAAAGCCTGGCCGGTCGGTCGACTCGATCCCGATGCTCCGCTCGATCTGAACGCGCGCCGCATTTTGCGAGTGCGAGTCGGAGAGTTCTATTCCTGGGAACCTGTTATCGCCAATCCGCTTGCCACCACCGAGCTGCATAACATGCGTATCTCCGCCAAGCGGCTGCGCTATACCCTTGAGCTCTTCGCAACTGTCTTCGGAGAGGACGGCAAACGCCAGATCGAACGGGTCAAGGCGATACAGGAGCAACTAGGAAATCTCCATGATCTCGATGTTCGCATCGCGTTGATCGCGGATGAACTTATCGCGCTGACCGCTGAGGAAATTGTGGCCCTCAACGCGGCACTCGCCTCTTCCCACCCGTCGACCTATCGGGCGCTCACGACCGCCATGCTCCGCCGGCCACCCGACGCGCCCCAAAGCGGTTTGTACGGCCTGCTCTCCCGACAACACGCTGAACGGCAACAAACGTATCGGCAATTCAAGGCGATCTGGGATCAATACGCGCTCGAAGGGATGCGGGACGACCTTGCCCGACTCTCCTCGACCCGCGTTGCTATGCTGTAACCGAATCCCCCATTAGGAGACAGAAATGACTGCACTCTCCGATCTCCAGGTGATCGAGGCTGTCGACCGTCTGGCCCCGCGCGCAACGATACTCCTGCAAGAGCTCGTGCGAACGCCCAGTTTGACGGGCGATGAGCATGCCGTTCAGCAGGTAGTCGCCGCTGCGATGCACGAGCTCCAATTGGAGGTCGATATCTGGGAGCCGTCAGCCGCCGAACTTGCCCCATATGCCGAGCATGTCGGCGAGTTCGAAACGCTGGACGGCCGGCCGAATGTGGTTGGTATTTGGCGTGGATCCGGTGGTGGGAAATCGATGATCCTGAATGGCCACATCGATACCGTCGAACCGGGCGCCCGGGACCAGTGGGACGTCGATCCCTTCTCGGCAGAGATCATCGACGGCCGGGTTTTTGGACGCGGGGCGCTCGATATGAAAGCCGGGGTCGTTGCCAACATTCTGGCCGCGTCCGCCTTGCGCGAAAGTGGCTGGCAACCGAAAGGTGACGTGATCGTCGAAAGCGTCATCTCAGAGGAAGACGGAGGCGCCGGCACACTGGCGGCCATTCTGCGCGGGTATACCGCCGATGCCTGCATCATCACCGAACCGACCGCGTTCAACATCGTGGTTGCGCAGGGCGGTTCGCTCGTCTTCCGCATTCACATTGCTGGCAAGTCCGCTCATGCCGCCGCTCGCAACGAAGGCATCAGCGCGCTCGATTGCTTCTTGCCCATTTACGCCGCCCTGAACGAATTCGAAGCCGAGCGTAACCGCACCCTCGACCACCCACTCTATGCAGAGATCGCGAACAAGATCCCCATCAATATCGGTGTGATCCAGTCTGGTTCCTGGCCCTCCTCGGTTCCCGACTGGTTGATTGCCGAAGGGCGCGCAGGGTTGGTTCCCGGGGAGACCCTCGAGCAGTTCAAATCGGAGTTCGTCGCCGTGGTGATGCAGGCAGCCGCCAGCGATCCGTGGCTGGCTGAGCATCCTCCCCGCGTCGAATGGTTCAGCGGACAGTTCGCGCCGTCAGAAATCGAAGGTGACCACGCATTGGTCGGCGCGGTTTCGGCCGCGCATCAGGCAGTCACAGGGGTCTTGCCCGCCGTCAAAGGCGTTACCTACGGTGCCGACATGCGCCACTTCATCAACATTGCCGGAGTCCCTTGTCTCATGTACGGCGCCGGCTATGTCGGCGGCGCGCATGCGCCCAATGAGTCCGTCGCCATCGCGGATATGCTGACGTGCGCCAAGACGGTCGCCCTTGCCACGCGCAATTGGTGTTCCTGAACAATCGCGCAAGGAATCGAACCCGCGATACTGCACAACTGGGAGTGAACTACATCCCGACCAGATCGATTTCGTTCTATTCGCCTCATCTCGAGGCCACTGGTCGTCGCAGCAACAGCACCAGCAGCGGATTTCGCCGACCAGTGGCCCAACTGTGAGCTCGAACCTGGAAGACGAATAACCAACTCGCAACCCACGGACAGACGCACATAGCAATAGACCTCTATCATTGGTTTACATTTTAATGATTCATTCTTCAACGACATTCGAATCTTTTGGAGTGAAACACCCATGACGAGCGACGATCGGATCTTCATCACCGGTGGAACCGGGTTCGTAGGCACCGAGATTCAAAAAACCCTCAAGGGCCGCAATCTCCAGGTTCTCGTCCGGAAGGGCGACGTGGGACCGCGCAACCCAGATGCCACCTATGTGACGGGTGACATTACCGACGCTGCCTCGTTAAAGGGCACCATGGAGGGCTGCAAGACCGTCATCCATTTGGTGGCAATCATTACCGAATCAGATGGCACGACCTTCGATAAGGTCATCCGTCAGGGAACCGAAAATGCGGTGGCAGAAGCGAAGCGGGCCGGCGTGGAGCATTTCATTCTGATGAGCGCCCTGGGCGTTCGCAATGACCCTGCCTATCCCTACTTCTTTGCCAAGCATCGCGGCGAGCAAGCCGTCAAAGAGAGTGGAATTCCCTACACGATCTTCCGCCCTTCAATCATCTTTGGACCGAACGACGGCTTTATCAATCAGCTGGCAGATCTGGTGCGGAGTGCCCCAGTCGTGCCCATTGCCGGCTCCGGAAAGTCGCTCTTCCAACCCGTCAACGTGTCCGAGGTCGCGCGATCGTTTGTCTGGGCGGTCGATAACCCGGAGTCGTACGGTCAGACGTATGAACTGGGTGGCCCGGATATCCTTTCGTACGACGACATCATAGACATCATCCAGAAACAGATCGGCACCTCGAAAAAGAAGGTGCATATTCCGGCTGGTTTCGTAAGTGGAGTAGTCGCCCTCTCGTCTCCACTCCCGAAAAACCTGCGCCCCCCGGTGACGAAAGACCAGCTCAAGATGCTCGACATCGATAACTGCACCGATAGTTCCGCCACCGCAGAACTGGCCGGACGGCCGCAGCTTCGATTGCAGGACGGAATTGGTTACCTCACCACAAAATAGCCCACCGTTTGGATAGCCCGTTGCTCAGTTTCGATAGCTCACCTATGATGCCGTGAAATTCGGTTTCAATGGAGAGAGGTAACGAGCTATCGTGTCGGTCTACCAGGAACTCGGCGTAACCCCGGTTATCAATGCCGCGGCGACGCTCACCCGTCTCGGCGGCAGCCGCATGGCGCCAGACGTGCTTGCGGCTATGAGCGAAGCGGCTGCGTCGTTCGTGCAAATCGACGAGCTGCAAGCAAAAGCCGGAGAGGTGATCGCGGGGATCACCGGAGCAGAAGCAGGCTATGTCACGACGGGCGCGGCAGCCGCGCTCACCCTGGGCACCGCTGCCTGTCTGGCAGGTATGGACGTCTCGAAGATGGACCGCCTGCCGGACACCACCGGCATGAAAAACGAAGTGGTCGTCCAGAAGGGCCACCGCAACGCCTACGACCATGCCGTGCGCGCCGCGGGCATCACCTTCGTCGAAGTTGGAACACTGGGCTACCCCGGTGCCGGGGGCACCTTCGGCTGGCAAATCGAAGACGCGATCACTGACAAGACGGTGGCTGTTTTCTGTCCCATTCTCGATACCCCGGGCACGCTCTCCCTCAAGGAGGTCGCAGAGATCGCCCATGCCAAAGGCGTTCCGGTCATTGTCGACGCCGCCGCTGAGCTCCCGCCCCGGTCCAATCTCCAAAAGTTCATTGCCGATGGAGCCGATCTGGTCGCCTTCTCCGGTGGCAAAGCGATCGGTGGCCCGCAGTCGAGCGGTGTGCTCGCTGGGCGCAGCGACTTGATCGATTCGGTTGCCCTGCAACAACAGGACATGGATGTCCGCGCTGAAACCTGGTCGAAGCGGCATTTTATCGACGAGGGCCGCATTCGCGGCGTACCCACACAGGGATTCGGTCGCGCGCTCAAAGTCGGGCGAGAGGAGATCGTCGGCCTGCTTACCGCGCTCAAGACCTTCGCCGCCGGTAAGGATGAGGACGATTGGGCCCGCTGGGACCGCGTACTCGATATCGTGCACGAATCGTTGGACGGCATTCCCGGTTTGACGGTGCATCGCACAAGTGCTCCGCCGGCACGCTATCCAGCCATCTGGGCAGAAATCGACGAATCGGTCACTGGCATCGGCAGCTACGCACTGCTCAACGCGTTGCTGACCGGCGACCGACCTATCGCCGCCGCCGAGTCTCTGGCGGACAAAAATCAGGTTGGCGTCCTCCCACATGGTTTGACCGAAGAAGAGGCCGTCATCGTTGGCAGTCGAATTCGCGAGCTGACGCTGCGAAGAAGTTAGGAGAACACACGATGCTGATTCGCCCGCCGTCCGGGAAAAAAGTGCTCTGGCAGGAGATGCTCCGGCACGAATTCATGACCGCCCTCGACAATCGTCCGGTCGTGATCGTGCCGGTCGGATCGATCGAGCAACACGGTCCTCATTGCCCGATGGATGTCGATATCTCCATCCCGTACCACCTCGCGATCCGCGCTGCCGAAGCGATCGATGACTTCCCGGTCATCGTCGCTCCGCCGGTGAACTACGGCTTCACGCACTACAACATGGGTGAGGTTGGCACCATCACCCTCGGCCTGGAAGTCTTCATTGCCATGCTGTGTGATATCTCCCGCAGCATCTGGGCGAACGGCTTCCACCGCATCATCTTGCTCAATGGCCACGGCGGCAACGAAGCGCCCACCTGGGTCACATCGGTCAAGCTTGCCGAGGAAGATGTCTGGGCGCTTGCCCTCACCTACTGGAACATGGCGCTCGATGAGCTGAAAGCCATGAGCGACGCCGATGACAGCATCGGACACGGTGGCGAGTGGGAAACCAGTCTTCAACAATATTTGCGTGGCGATCTCATCGACGACTCCTTGATGGTCAAGGACGAGTGGCGACGGCACTTCAGCCCAGAGGTGCAGAAATACGCCATCTTCCCTGAGCGGCGTCGAGAGATGGCCAACGGCGTCATGGGCGACCCGTTCGTTGCCTCGGCGCAAAAGGGCGAAGCACTCTTTAACGTCTTCCTCGACCGCCTCGTCCTGCTTTGTCGCGATTACCACGCTGAAGAGCCGCCGCGCTACAAAGAGTTCGGCTCGCACTGCAGCTAGCGCGAAGCAGCGATCCAATTTTTCAAGAGGCAGCATCGCATTGTCCTTTCCCGGACGATGCGTTTTCTTCCTGGATATACGTAGGCGCAAATACGTCATATGCCTGATGGCAGCACAGCCCATTCGACGCATCATAGGAATGTGACAAATAAGAGACGTCACGCATCGTTCGAGCGGTTTCGAAATACATTGGATCGAGCGGAAAATTAAGGAGAAACTAAGGTGCAGATCGGACCCGGCGTCGAAGTGTCGATGCGCAACCATATGTTTGAAATGCGGCGCGGATTGTCGAATCGTACGTTGCGGTCTGCCGCCGCAACACGTCACGCGAAGCCCGGATCCCTCACTGGTCTTCGCGCATACGTCGGGCATCGTTTCATGATGGTGAGCAAGCAATTTGCCGAACCTCACTGCGATTCCCTAGCCGGTGAGTCCACCGCGGTGATCTGTGCTGGATAATTCCCGGCCGTCAAGACGGCTCCCATCGATCGAGCTCGCGATCCTATCCGATCTCGTTCTCGAAGCCCTGGTCTCGGGCTCGATCGATCGGGCAGGTACTGCCTTCGGACGCAACCTCCCACCGATTCTCCTTGAGGACAATTGGCTTTGGAACTATCGCCTGAATCAACTCAGGGAAGATCCCAAAACCAGTCAGTGGCTGGTGCGAGTCATCATCGATGCGGAAAAGGGTGACATCGTCGGGCATGCCGGCTTCCATGGCCCACCGGATGAGAAGGGCATGGTCGAGGTTGGCTATACGGTTCATCCCGCCTACCGTCGGCGCGGCTATGCCACCGCGGCACTTGGTGGCCTGATCGGGTATGCCGCGGACCACCCCGAGGTCCGAACGGTTCGCGCTTCCGTGAGCCCGGACAATGTGGGCTCCCTGGCAACCATCGCCCCATATGGATTCGTCCAGGTCGGGGAGCAGATGGACGAGATCGACGGTCTCGAGCTGATCTTCGAGCGCCCAGTTCGCTGAAACAATCAACGCCGAGTCGTTCGACCCGGCGCTCTATTCGCAAACACGCAATTTGAATCGTTAGTCCTGGCCGCGCGGATCGAGAGCATCACGCAAGCCGTCGCCCACGAACGTGAACGCCAGCGTGATCAGTGCAATCGCGAGCGCGGGACCAAGCAACATCCAGAGCTGCGATTGATAGAACTTCGATCCATCCAGAATCATCTGCCCCCAACTTGTGGGGAAAGGCGTATCGGGATTGACACTTGGCGCGAGACCGACGCCGAGATAACTGAGCACCGCTTCAGCGATGATCGCGCTCGGAATCACGAAGGCGGCTGCCACAATGATCGAATTGAGGGTGTTCGGGAAAATGTGCTTTCGGAGCACGCTACTATGCGTTGCCCCGGACGCCCGCGCCGCTTCGACGAACTCTTTCTCCTTGAGCGAGATCGTCGTACCGCGCACAAGACGCGCGACCCCAGTCCAGTTGACGATAGACAGACTCACGAAGAGCAAGACCAACCCGTTCAACAAACCGCCGAACCATGTATCGCCAAACGAAATTTGCATGATGATGGCCAGCAGCAAGGCCGGGAACGCATAGACGACATCCGTAATACGCATCATCAGATTGTCGACCCGGCTGCTGCTGTAACCGGCGATCAGACCAAATGGCACGCCAATCGAAAGAATGACCAGCATGGGAATGAAGCCGACGATCAGCGATACCCGCGTACCATAGACCAACCGGCTCCAGACATCGCGACCGATAGAGTCGGTTCCGAGCGGATAGGTCCATTGGCCGGTTTTGAGCGGATTCGGATCCGATACCCACGCTGCTTGCCGCAGCGTTCCAGCCGTGACGACATCAGCTTTGACGGGATTGTTCGTGGCCAGTAACGGTGCAAAGATGGCGACAAAGACCAGGAAGACCAGATAGCCAAGGCCAACGAGCGCTATTCTGTTTTTCTTGAAACGACGCCACGCGTCAGTCCAGAGACTGCGTGGTTTTTTGGTCATCGAAAGATCACCGAGCGTCGGCGCCGGCAGTGGCGTATCTCCCGCCGAGATGACGGACGGCGATTCGAGAACGAGATCGGCAATTGGTTCGCGAGCGGTCATCGTGAAGTCCGTATGCGCGGGTCGAGGATCCCGTAGCTAATATCGACCACCAAGTTCGCGAGCGCAATCAGCAATGCGTAAAAGATGGTGATGCCGACGAGCGCCGAATAGTCTCGCTTGCCAATCGAGGTGACGAACGTGCTCCCAAGCCCGGGCGCTCCAAAGATCGTTTCGATGATGATCGAACCGGTAATCAGGTCGGCCGCGGCCGGACCGAGAATGGTCACCACCGGCAATAATGCATTGCGCAAGATATGCCGGCGGGTCACGGTTTGTGCGCTCAACCCCTTGGCTCTGGCCGTGCGCACATAGTCTTGCTCTTTGATTTCCAGCACGCTGGCGCGTGTCAGGCGCGTGACATAGGCCGTGGTGCCCAGGCCGAGCACGATTCCTGGCAGGATGTAGGCCGTACTAAACAGCCCTTGCCACTCTTCCGGTCGTCTGATTGGCGAGATGTGTAACATCCGGCTCATGAATATCAATAAGATGAGCCCACTGACGAACGTGGGTACGGCAACGCCAAGGGTCGAGGCAAACATGCAGAGATAGTCGACTGGTGAGTTTTGCCGCAAGGCGGCGGCCACTCCGAGCGGTATTCCGACGACGATGGCAAAAAGCACTGCCACCACCCCAATCTTGAGTGAAACCGGGAATTTATTGACGATGACCGACTG
>JBBQPB010000009.1:0-16923 GCA_038331435.1 Thermomicrobiales bacterium
GACCATTTTGATCCGGTGCCCGGTTCTCCGGGGGACTCGTCATCGGGTTGCTTAGATTCCTGCACGTAATTTCCTTCCGACCAGTGACGCGGCTGCCGTGAGGCGCCAATTCGCACGGCGCCCGGAGCGGGTTGCGACATATACCTGAACCGATTGCTCGATCAGGCAGGCGGAGGATGTGGAAGACGACGGGAATCGATACGTTCGAGAAGGACGAGATCGCCCTGGTTGTCCCGCAGGTCGCGGCGGCTGGCTGGATCCCGAGAAAGGCACCCCGGCCCCACCCGGTCCAGCCTAAACTGCTTCATCCCAAAAGAGACGGCGGAACTCGGTGGTGTCGTAGTAACCGACGATGCTGATGATCTTGCCGTTGACGACGCGGAAGATGGCGACCTGCTCAGAAAGCATCTCTCGGCCGAGCCGGTCGGAGAATTCGCGGAAGACGAACTGCACTGCCGCCCGGTCAGTAGTGGCAATGATGTCACTCACCTCCCAGTGGGCTTCCGGGTAGGACGAAACGACCGTGCCGAAATACGAGACGATTTCTTCCGCAGGGCGGATCGGCGCGGAATGCGGCAAGGCTCGGAAGGTCGCGTGGTCGGCAAGCGTGGCCAGCAATCGCTTCGGGTCGCGCGCATCTATGGCCGCGAAGAATTCGCGGGCCAGGATCTCGGCGATGGCGGTTTCCCGGTAAGAGAGGCTCACGCTTCGTTGCCGATCAGCGCGGCCGCTGCCGCACGGGATAGAGCGTCATCAGCTCGGTCAGATGCGCGCCGGACGCCTGGTTGATGTCCTGCCGCACGCCAGTCGTGTGGAGCTGCACATCGATGAGGTGCAGAAGCCGCGTGTCATTCTCGGCCAGGAATTCGGCGAGGGTGCGAATCTGCCAATCGTGTTCCAACCGACTCGTGCCTACCCGCTGCCAGGCGCTGTTTGGCAGGCTACGCAGCAATGCGCAGGTGCTCTGCCGCAAACGACGGATCTGCGCCAGCACCGAAAGCGGAGACCGGTCGAACCCGGGCTGATCTTTCTCGGCGAAGTAGCGGGGGTCAGGCAGCCGGTCGAGATCGGGATTGATGTTATTGGCGATTGCATTCATGCGGGCGAACGCCACCTGTTCGGTGTCGCGCATCTCTTGCAGGAGCCCAAAGACCGATTTCTCGCCGCGCCGGGCGCTGCGCATCAGCAGCTGCTTGTCAGTGATGGGTGTCAACCACCGCGAAAGATGGTTGACGGTCATTTGCAGGCGAATGATCAGCGAATCGTTATCGAGGTCCGCCACCGCCAAATCGATTGCATTCAAACGTTGACGAGCCGGTCCACCGGCCACGGGCTGTTCGACCGTCATGCGCCGTTCTTCTCCACTCATGCCGCCCGGGCGAATCCCGGATTGGGTCATTATCCCGCAAGAACCTCGCGCGCTTGGTCGAGGTGTTCGGAATCATGATCGCACACGTGGTCTTCCATCCACCCGAGGGTCATTTTTCCGTAAAGACTGTGCTCTCCGGTGCGATCCCACGCTTCCGGCGGTAGTTCGAGCAGTAATTCGACATGCTCGAGCCGCAGATCGGAAAAATCATCGAAGGCCTCGCGCGGGTCCTGACCGCGATAGTCCCGCTCGATCGGCCAGAGGGCATCATCGTAACCCGGGACATCGGGGCTATCCTCCTCGACGATGCGGCGCGCCCGTTCGAGGTAGATCTCTTCCCAATCGCGAAGGTGCGGCAGAATTTCGACGATACCCCAACCACCGTCGCTGCCGGGGCGGTAGAGCGCATCGTCGTCATGCGCAGAGAACAAGAGCCTGCGCAGATCGTCAGGAAAGCCGGCAAGGTCTTCGAGGATCTGCTCGCGCGAACGTCGGGGTGATTCCATTCGCTCCCTGAATGTCGACATTACGCCAACGTTTGCCAGCCTGGCACCACCTGACGGCGGCCCACAATCCGGCGAATGCCGTCGACCAAGCATACAGGAAAGGATGTTGAGGGGCGTTGATCTATCGATTCTCGATGAGAAGGGAAGACCGGCGGAATTCACGTGTTTCCCTGTCACCGACGAACGCCCAGCAGCCAACCTCAGGTTCTGGGTGCTGAAATGAAACGATGAAGAGTCTTGCCTCGGGGTAGTACCACTCCCGCAGATCGGTGCGGGATGGCGAGGGGGCGGAGCGCGGGTGACTGTGCACGATAGCGGCCAGATGCCATTCCAGCGTTCGCATCCACCACATGGCGTCGATCACCTCTTTCGGATCCATGGTGAATCGGACGGGTGATCGATCGACATTCGTGCCGGGAAAGAAATGGATGGCCTGCACCGCATTGGCCACGCGCAATCCAGCAATGAGCCCGCAACCCTCGTTCGGTAACGACAAGCGCATATGGTCCACGACGGTTCGGAACCGATGTTCACTCAGTCGCAGCGGCAGAAGACGATCGTCCCCACCGAAGGAATGCTCTACAGTTGTCGCCGGCTTGGACGGCCCGTTCGATTCGAGACTCATCGGTGCAAGCATAGCCTCCAGGAGTACCTCCTCAACCAGATGAAACACCTACCCTCGTTCGCCCGCCTCACTGCTCTCCTTACATTGGCGCTCGCCGTCATGCTGGTCGCGCCACTAGCGTCGGCGCAGTCACCCCAGGCGCGTCCTTCGAGCAACGTGCTTTTCGCCGACATCGTTCCATCCCTCTCGGGTGAGATCGAGCGCCAATTTGCCGGCGAGTTGCCGACGTATCACGTGGTCGGAAACCTGATTCCGGCCTCTGAGCAACCAGGGCGCATCGAAGGAAAACTCAATCTCGACTTCGTCAATTTCACCGGGGTCGCCCAGGAGCAGATCTACCTGCGCCTCTATCCAAACTTCCTGGACTACGGCGGCGGCTCGATGACGGTCGCCAACGTGAGCGTTGCCAATCAGCCCGTCGAACCGGTGACCGGCGCCGACACGTCCCTCATAGCGCTTCCACTCGCCACCCCGCTTCAGCCCGGAAACAACGTGGTCGTGGCGCTTGACTTCGTCACCACCATTCCGCTCGATCCGGTCACGAGCTACGGTATGTTCGGCTACTTCAACGATTCGTCGTCCTACAACCTGGCGCAATGGATGCCACTGGTGGCCGGATGGGATCCCGCCAATGGTTGGCTGCTGGACCCGCCGAACACGGTTGGCGACCCAGTCTTCTCCAACTCGGCCATGTTCGATATTACGCTGACAGCTCCGGCAGAAATCACGTTCGTGACGAGTGGCGCCGAAGTCTCCCAAGAGCCAGTAGGGCCGCTTACCACCCACCGCTGGACCGCGGGGCCCATGCGCGATTTCGTCATGTCCGCCGGAACCGATTTGCAGGTGATGTCACAACAAGTCGGCGAAACCACGATCAATTCATGGTACTTCTCAGGATACGAAGAACCGGCTGCGCTGGTGCTGCAATACGGTGTCGAGTCCTTTAAGGTGTTCTCGGAGCACTTTGGGGTCTATCCCTATACCGAGATGGATCTCGTCCAGACCCGGCTGGGCGATCAGGCGGCCGGAGTGGAATTTCCCGGCATCATGTATATCGGCACCTATCATTACGATCCCAGTAGCGACTATCTCCGGTTCACCACCGTGCATGAGGTCGCGCATCAGTGGTGGTACGGCATCGTGGGCAACAACCAGTACCAACATGCGTTTCTCGACGAAGCCATGGCCAACGAAAGCTCGATGATCTACCGAGAGGCGATCGATGGTCCGGTTGCCGCAGAACAATGGGTACGCGACTATTTGCAGCGCCCATATCTCTCGATGCTCTTCGGAAACTTCGGCGATCAGGTCGTCGATCAGCCCAGCGCCGATTTCCTGACCAATGGGCCCTACGGCCGCACGATCTATGCCAAGGGCGCGCTCGGCTTCAACGCGATTCGTCAAACCATCGGCGACGAGGCATTTTTCCTGGGATTGCAGGAGTATGTTGCCGCACATCGCTTCGGCATTGCCCAACCGGACGATCTGCTCACTGCATTCGAGCACGCCTCCGGTCAGGATTTGCGTGAGTTATGGGCGCACTGGTTCGAACGGACCGAAGGGCAGCAGGATTTCACTACGCAAGATCTGATGGAAATCAACGGCTGAGACGAATCTCGGCTCCGGGGCGTTCCGGCTTCCCATCTCCATTTGCCGGCCGACCACACCGCGCTCATGCGGCGGTGTTACACGCTGAACGTCCCGACGGGACTACCACGGAGGGAGTGGGAACGACATGAGGCGGTTGTCCGGTCCTGTCGTTCCGGCGTTGCTGTTCGCGATCGTGACCCGCATGGCGCTGGCTTTTGCAGTCTGGGTCACTGGACGCGCACTGCCCCGGCTCGATTTCTATCCCGCCCAGCTCCCTGATAGCTTCATCGCCAATCACCCGTCGCTGGATGGGTGGGCGCGCTGGGACGCGGCGCATTATGTGGCTTTGGCACGTTTTGGTTATGCCGAGGCAAACCCGAGCGATGCGAACGGGCTTGGCTTTCTCCCGCTCTTTCCCTTGCTCGTGCGCGCTCTGGTGCGTCTTTCGGGGGTAAACCCGACGGATTCCGCCTACGCCATTGCCGGGCTGATCATCGCTAATGTGTGCTTTGTTATTGCTATCGCCCTGTTGGCAAAGCTTTCCGGTCGCATCCTGTCTGGTCGCACCGCGGTCTATCCCGTGATGTTGCTTTGCCTGATGCCGTTCTCCTTCTTCCTTAACGCCGCCTATTCCGAATCGCTTTTTCTGGTCATCGTCCTTGCGGCACTCTTGCTGGCTCTGGATGGGAAATGGCTCGGAGCGGGGGCGGTGGGGGCGCTCGCGTCGCTTACCCGACTGGCGGGTTTGGGTCTCGCTCCAGCGTTGCTCTGGGGAGCGTGGAAGGATGGCGTGCGCGGTTGGCGCCTCATCGCAACGGGATTGCTGCCGTTCGGCGGATTCCTCGCCTACTCCGTCTTCACCACCGTCTGGCATAAGGACCCGCTGGCGTACTTCACTGCACAGCAGAACTGGGGCGGCTGGGATGAGCATGTGCGCTTTTATGCCGAGCTCTTTTTCCGGCATCCGAAGGACGCGTTACAAGGGGATCCCCGCCATCTGGTGATTGTGCTGAACCTTGTCATGGCGCTCGGTTTCCTCGCCCTGCTCCCGATTGTCTGGAAACGACTCCCCCCGACAATTGCCATGTTCACGGTGGTGACCGTGGTGGCGCATGTAATCGTCACCTGGGTGTCGCTGGGGCGCTATCTCTTGCCGGCAATTGGCGTCTATCTGGTCCTGGGGGCGATGGTGGCGTCACCACGTTGGTCGGGTTGGGCACGCGATGCGCTCTTCGCGGTGCTGGCGATTCTGCTGACCACTTTGACCGTATTGTTCAGCCGAGGGTTTTGGATCGTTTGATGCGCGAGGTGGCGCGATCCACTCCTCCAGCGATGAAACGCTGGGCTGAAACTCCCTCCGTTCGTCCAGCACGGTCTCAGGCTTAGGAAGCGTATCAACGTTTAACTGCTCGCGCCTTGCCGCTCGATCCAGTCATCAATCAACCGACGAGCGATGCTGATCTTGCCGGGCAGGAGCGGAAGGTCGTCGGGGGTGAACCATTTCGCGTCGCCAATTTCCGCATCCTCGAGCACAATCTCGCCACTGGCGTAGCGGGCCTTGAAGCCAATCATGAGGGAGTTCGGAAACGGCCACGGCTGGCTGCCGAAGTACCGCACGTCGTTCACTACAATGCCGGTCTCTTCCAGCACCTCACGCGCGACAGCCTCTTCCAGCGACTCTCCCGGTTCAACAAAGCCAGCCACGCAGCTATACATCTCATCCTGGAAGTTGACGCCATGCGCCAGCAGGCAGGCGCCATCTCGTTCGACCGTCATGATGACCGCCGGTGAAAGCCGCGGGTAATTGAAAAGTCCGCAATTCGGGCACTTGGTCGCGCGGTCGCCATCGACCTGCTCGGTGGGCGATCCGCACCGGCCGCAAAACCGATGGTTGCGCCGCCAGTCGAGCAACTGGATTGCGCGTCCCGCCAGGGCAAAGAGCTGATCGTCGACCGCGCCGTAAACCGAGCGCAATCCGGCCAGCTCCCAGCCATCGGGGAACTCCTCGGATCGCTCGCTGAGCTCCCATGCGATGAGATCGGATCCGTCCAGGTCGCCGAGGTAGGTTTCTAATCCCAGTTCGAGCTTAAGCTCGTGAAGCTGGGCATACGATGGAATGGCAACCGTATCGCCGTTTCGGACCACCAGCAGCTCGTTCTTGTGGAAGGCGAATGAGATCGCTGCAGAGTGGTCGTGCTGGTCGGAGGGGCGCACGAGCGATCGAAAGGGCTTCACTGGCCGTTGCTCCTATACTTGGCGCGACATTTCGATGATGTCCGCCATCGTTCGCTCTCCAGACTGAACAGCACAATCATGACTGAAATCCTCGAAGACAACTTGCTCATCATCCCTGCACGCGGCCGGCGTGTCACGCGCACGACTCTTTTCGATCTCGGGTTCAACACGCTGCGCGATCGGTTGGTCGAATTGGGCCAGCAGCCGTTTCGCGCTTCTCAGATCTACGACTGGACCTATCAAAAGCTCGTCACCAGCTACGACGAAATGGCGAACCTCCCCGTGGAGCTCCGCACATCGCTGGCCGAAACGCTGCCATTGGATCCATTGGAGCTGGTCCATGCCGTCGAAACCGACGATGGCGAAACGATTAAAATGCTCTACACGACCCACGACGGCCACCTGGTCGAAACCGTGCTGATGTTCTATCCCGACCGGGCGACCGTCTGCGTTTCGTGCCAGGTCGGGTGCGCGGTCGGATGTGCATTCTGCGCTACCGGACTTGGGGGATTGCAACGCAATCTCACCGCAGGTGAGATGGTGGTGCAGGCGGTAGACGCCGCTCGCATGGCGCGCGATCGAGGGCGCCCGTTGACCAATCTGGTCATGATGGGGATGGGCGAGCCATTCCACAACTACCGTGAAACGATGACGTTCATCGGCATCCTCAACGACAAGCACGGGATGAATTTCGGGGCACGGCGGATCACGGTTTCAACGTCGGGCATCGTTCCCGGTATCGAGAAATTGGCAGCGGAACCGTACCAGGTCAATCTCGCTATCTCGCTGCATGCCCCCAACGACGAGCTGCGCAGCCAGCTCGTGCCGATCAATGGTCGCTTTCCGATCTCGGTGCTCATGGCTACTGCGCGCGACTACATCACGCGGACCGGACGCCGCATCTCGTTCGAATACGCGCTCATGAAGGGAATAAACGATAGTGATGAGATCGCGGACGAGCTGGCCGATCTGCTAAGTGGGATGCTCTGTCATGTCAACATCATCCCGTTGAACCCGGTGGATGTGTTGCCCTACGAGCGGCCGGAAACCGCCGATATCGACCGATTTGCGGCCGTGCTCGAAGCCCGCGGGATACCAACCACAGTGCGCTATTCACGAGGCGTGGAGATTGCTGCCGCCTGCGGCCAATTACGCGCCAAGTTTCAATAGCGAATCCAGCGAAAGGAGCTACCAATGGCCGAACCGCAATGCACGCATCTCGATCAAATTCGGGATGTAAAGCCGCACACTCCTAACGGGTGCGAGGAGTGCCTCAAGGCCGGCGACCGGTGGGTCCATCTCCGGCTCTGCAAGATCTGCGGTCATGTCGGCTGCTGCGATTCATCGCCGAACAAGCACGCGACCAAGCATTTTCATGCGACCAGCCACCCAATCGTGCAATCCTTTGAGCCGGGTGAGGATTGGATGTGGTGCTACGTCGATCAGATGTACGTCGAGCCAGTGCAGGATTAATGTGATGCCAGATCGAGTCTATGAGCCCTGGCCCGAGCTCGACTATGACCAGTGGACCGATACCCTGGAAACTGTCCACATGTGGACACAGATCGTTGGCAAGACGAAGTTGGCGAACTCGCCGTTCCGTAACCAGTGGTGGTAGATCGGTTTTCATCTGACGCCGGTTGGTTTGACCTCCGGGCAGATGGCCTCGGCACAGGGCCTACTTTCGATCGACTTCGATTTCCTCGACCACAACCTGCTCCTTCGGGCGTCGTCCGGTTTGACTCACATCATTCCGCTCTATCAGCGCTCGGCGGCTGACTTCTTCGAGGAGTACCAGAGGACAATTAGCCTCTTCGGAGTCGAGCCCATCAAGCGCCCGATTCCAACCGAGGTACCCGAACCCATTCCATTTGCCGACGACGCCACCCACGCCAGTTATGACGGTGATGCGGTGAATCGATGGTTCCGGATCATGGCATCAACCGAACTCGTTTTACAGCGATATATGTCACCGTTCCGGGGCAAGAGCAGTCCAGTGTTGTTTTACTGGGGCAGCTTTGACCTGAATGTGGCCCGCTTCTGCGGTCGCGACGCAGTTCCGCCAAGCGGCGCGCCGCGCTTCTTTCAGCTTGCCGAAAACCAGGAGAATGTGTCCTGCGGCTTCTGGCCGGGGAATGTCACGGCCTCCGGAATGACGTTGGGTGAGGCGGCCTTCTACTCCTACACCTACCCGGCCCCGAGCGGCCTCTTCGAAAAAGAGATCCAGCCAGTTACAGCTGGCTGGGACGCCACGTTCGGCGAGTTCCTCTTTCGGTACGACGATATGCGCGGCGAAGCTAACCCAGATCAGGCGCTCTTCGACTTCTTCGAATCAACCTATCTGGCCGGGGCGTCCTGTGCCGCGTGGGATATCGACTTCCTGGAGCAGCGACATCTGCCGGAGGTTCGGGAGTCACTTCATACGGAATCCGACTGATTAGTTGGAGATAGGCAAGACTGGTTCCGGAGGCCACCAGTGAAAGTGCGTATGAGCTTTGACGGTCGCCGGATCGGCGCGTATGGTCCGGCACCGTTTAACCAGGACCGCTTCCAGTTCGTCCAAATCGGCAAAGCTCCGGTTCGCCACCGGCTCATTGATCAGCGGCCACAACCGCTCGGCCGGTTGCAGCTCGGGCGATACGGCTGGCAATCGGATCAGGTCGATTCCCGCCGGGAGACACAGGGTGTGGCTGGTATGCCAACCCGCCCCATCCAGCACCAGCGCAACCCGATGTTGCGCATCGATGCCTTCATCATGGGCAAAGGCCGCCAGGGCCGCGCTCATCGCCTCAGTGGTGACCGTTGGCAACAGACACCACCAACTCTGCCCGGTGGCCGGACGCACAAATCCATAGACGGAGAGCCACTGGTAGCGCCGGTCCACGTTGGCGACGGGCCGCTGCCCACACGGCGACCAGACCCGGCGCGTTACCGGCAATAACCCCAACCGGTGTTCATCCTGCGCCCACAAGGCGATGTCCGCCGCTGGATGGGTGGTGGTCAGTTCCCGGATGCGGATGGCAAGCCCCCTTTTTTAAAACCCTCCTGCGCCACGGGATCGGCCTGCACTGCGGTTGGCCGGGGACGTTGCACCGTGAAACCGATGGCGCGCAAGACCTCCCAGGCTCGTTGGGGTGCCACCGGTCGGCCCAGCCGCTGGCTCAGCCAGACCGCCACCTTCGGTCCCGTCCACAGGCCCCCATCGTCCGGCGGGTCAACGAGCCGTGTCTGCAACTCTGCCCGCACCGCAGCGCTGACCAGCGGTTTGCCCCCGGGATTGTTGCGTCGCCGGTCCTTGAGGCCATCCGGTCCCAGCTCCATGTAGCGATGGACGATGGTGCGCACCCAATCTTCGGTGTAGCCAAGCTGGGCCGCCACCGCTGGGACATGCTGGCCTTGATCGAGCAGCCAGATGATCTGCCAATGGGTCCGTTCGACCCCGTCGGCACAGGCGCAATACCGATTCCTGATCTCCGGGGAAGACACATGCGGGGGCAGCTTGAGCGGAGCGGGCATGGGAACCTCCTCAATGTGCGGTTCCCTCAAGTTTATCCCTCATTGTCTACTCGGATTTCGTATCAGTCGTAGCGCAGGAGCTCCGTGGCCTATTTTCTTCATCCAGTTCTTCCCGCGGAAACCAGATGGCCGGCCGATCGTGACGATCGGCCGGCCATTGTTCAATGTGTTGCACTGTCTTTGGGTAATGTCAGGACACGGAGTTCCTGTACGACGACGGAGAAGGGAGTCGGCTACGCCGTAATGTCGTGCGCCATTTCTTCGAACATGGCAACGTACTTGTCGGCGTCTTCGACCGAGTGCTGCACTGAGAGCGTCCATTCCTCTTCCCGGCCAGGGGTCATGAAAATTTCGCGGTTCATGGCGTAGAGCCAGGCCAGCTCGGTGAGCTCGCCGTGCAGGTTCTCCATGAACGACGCGTAGTCGGTGATCTTCTGTTCCGAGAAGGTGACGCACCCCTTCGAGCTGATTCCGACGGTGTATCCCGGTAGGTTGTACTTCTCCAGCACCGCGTCGCACCCGGTCATCAACCGGTCGTTGAGCAGGTTCAGATGAGCATAGGCGTCGTCGGTCATGACGTGCTCGATACTGGCGCGCGCGGCGGCCATCGTAAGCGGATTGCCATTGTAGGTACCGACCTGGTAGACCGAACCGTCCAGCACGACCTGCATCACCTCTTCGGTCGCGCCGATGCCACCGCAGGGAAGTCCGCCCCCGAGGGCCTTGGCAAGGGTGACCATATCCGGCTTGAGGCCGAACCTCTCAGTTGCGCCACCGGGGGCAACGGTGAGTCCAGTCTTGACCTCGTCGACGATCCAGACGATGCCGTGCTTCTTCGTAATTTCGCGCACGGCATCCAGATAGCCAGGCTCCGGCAAGATGACGCCCATGTTCATCATGGCCGCTTCCATGATCACGCAGGCTGGCAGGCGGCCTTCCTCGGCCAGCCGTTCGATACGCCGTTCCATGGCGCCCGCATCGTTGAACGGCACTGCCACGGTCATATCGCTGACGACCTTTGGAATGCCAGCACCGTAGGGGAGCGAGGGAATATCCTCGCGGTCGCCAAGGTCGCCATACGGCACGCCGATGCAAACCATGGCGTAGTCGTGATGCCCGTGATACGAGCCCAGGATTTTCATCACCGTGTCGCGCCCGGTATAGGCGCGCGCAATGCGTATGGCGTCCATGGTCGCTTCGGTTCCGGAGTTCACATAGCGCCAAAGCGGCAGATCGAAGCGCTCGGCCAACGCCTCGCTGACCACGATAGAGTCCTCGATCGGCGCGGCGAAGTGCGTGCCTTTGGCAACGCGCTCGGAAACCGCCTTGACGATTGCAGGATGAGCGTGCCCCTGCACCATCGAGCCGAAACCGTTGTGATAGTCGATGCGCTCATTGCCATCGACATCCCACACCTTCGAGCCCTTGCCCTCTTCGAGATAGATCGGCCAGGGATCGCGCACCTGATAGGACGACGGCACCCCGCCGGCCATCGTTTTTCTGGCGCGCTCATACATGCGGCCCGAAGCGGGAGTCGAGTCGTTCAGCCGCTTCTCTTCCTTGGCCGCCAACTCGGCGATGCGCTCTGTGTCGATCTGCAATCCAGCTCCAACCACGGTCATGTGCCTACCCTTTATTCCCTATGATGGTGTTTCGATACGTTCCCGATTCTCTCACATAGGTATGATTCTAAACCGGGAACTCGGCTGAAGGAGCAACAATGGCGAGCGATAAACAGTGGTTTCGCGTCCAATCGATCGGTTTCGTGCGCCGGCCCGGCACGCGCGAAACCGCACCGGACGAGTTTTTCGATCCCTGGCAGGAATCGACGCTGGAGATCGACGAACGCTGGGTGGATGGCTTGATCGGTATCGAGGAGTTCAGCCATCTGGTCGTGCTGTTCTATCTCGACCGCGCAAAGCGGCGTCGCGTCGCAGGTGAACCTCGTGAGGCGGAAGATGTCGACGGCTTGACGCCAGTCGGCTTCTTCTCTACCCGCACGCCAAAACGCCCGAATCCCATCGGGATTGCCTGTCCACGATTGCTTCGTCGCGAAGGCAATCGACTCTACGTCGCCGGCATCGATGCATGGGACGGCACCCCCATCATCGACATCAAGGGGTATTACTCCCGGGACGAGCAACGCCCGGACGCGACCATCCCCGGCTGGCTCGAGCTGTTGTGGTCCCACCACGACGAGGAACGCAGTTAGCCACTATCGGACGATAGAGGTGCCCCCATCGTTGCGCTCCTGACCAATGGAATTCTTGTGGTTTTTAGCACGTTACGGTGTTGTCAATCAGAGTGAAAATCGCTTTCCAGGAAATCCTGATGGGCATGGGAAAAGGCAGCCAAAGCTAGCTGCCTTTTCGTTTAGAGGAGCTGGTGGCCGTCGCGCGCTATGCCTGGTCCAGAATCTCCAGAACGGGAGCCAACTTTTCAATGCCTTCGACAGTACAAGGATCGGGATAAAACTGCAGGTGCGAGACGCCGATCTCAGCGTAACGCTTGCATTCGTCCGCGATTTCTTGCGGCGTGCCGGTCAATGAGGGCACGTTCTGGCCTGGGCGGCCGTACGGGTTTTCGAGGTCCACCAGCACCGCCGCGCTCCGCTCGAGCGTTTTCGGATCGCGGCCTACCGATTCGCAGATCGCGTCCATCTTTTCCATGAGTGGTTTGGTGGTCTCGGCGCGATTACCCGAGACCGCGGCCCAGATGTTCCAATGATCGGCGTGCTGGGCGGTGAGCTTCATCATGCGTTCGCCGCTGAAGGTGCCAACCATGATCGGCATCCCTTCCGGACGCGGGCCACGCGGGCGCAGATCGCAGTCGATGGCACTGTAGTACTCACCTTCGAAGTCGACATGTCCTGTGCGAATCAGAGAGGTGATGATTGTCAACGCTTCTTCGAAACGGCTGGCGCGATGATCGAACGGGAAGCCGAACGCTTTGTATTCGGGTTCGGCCCACCCAGAACCAATGCCGAGAATAAGCCGGCCATTGCTGATCTCGTCGACGGTTTCGGCGATCTTGGCAGTCAGGGCTGGATTGCGATAGGCGGTACAGGAAACGAACGGGCCGAGCTCTATGCGCTCAGTGCAGGCTGCGAGCGCCGCCAGCATCGACCACGCCTCCCAAGCGCCCTGCGGTTCGTTTCCGGGAACCTTCATGAGCAGGTGGTCGCAAAACCAGACTGAATCGAAGCCAAGCTCTTCCGTCTTTTGCGTCATGGCGAGCTGGTCTTTCCAACCGCCGGTTTCCCCCGCCATCTCGCGCTCCGATTCCGGGAGCATGATGCCGATTTTCAATGGGCGATGGCGCATCTCTTTCTTCACTCCTTGGTAATTCGGTCGAGCTATGACCGGTCGAGAATTTCGATGACCTTGCTGAACTCTTCGATCTTGGCCGAGTTGCAGGGATCGAGCCCAGCGACCCAGTGCCGCAAACCGATCTCGCGGAACGCGGCAATTTGCTCGGCGATCTGCTCGTTGGTTCCTTCGATCGGGTTGGCACGACGACCGAGGTAACCAGGAAGCGCCACATTGCTCCCTGAGGTGCGCACCATCGTCTGCGGGTCACGGCCGACGTCTTTGCATGCCTTGTCGAGCTCGATAAGGCGCGGCAGGACGGTGGACGGGTCGTGATGCCAATCGGAGTTCCATGCGTCGGCAAACTGAGCGGCCAGCCGCATGGTCTTGGGGCCGTTGGTGCCGACCAGAATGGGAGGTCCGCCCTCGGCACGACGCGGGCCACCGGGAAGGTTCAGTGCCTCGGTGGCGGAAAAGAACTCGCCCTCGTAGTCAGCCTGACCAGTGCGCAAGAGGGGATTGATGATCGAGATGCTGTCCTTGAAGCGACCGAAACGATGGTCCCACGGCAGCTGGAACATCTCGTATTCGGGCTGATGCCACCCGGCACCGACCCCAAGAATGAAGCGGCCGTCGCTGATCTCGTCGATGTTCTCGGCCATCTTGGCGACAATGCCGGGATTGCGCCAACCGAGACAGGTGACCAGCACCCCGATCGAGATACGCGGCACCTGTGCCGCGACCGCCGCAATAGTGGTGAAAGCTTCCCAGATCCCTTGCGGTGTGCGGTTATTGGCCTCATGCCGGAAGATGAAATGGTCGGGCATCCAGATGCCATCGAAGCCGCACGCCTCGACCGTTTGCGCCATCTCGAGGATGTCTTTGAAGCGTGGCTGTCCGCCGAATGCGCCACCATCGAGGAGCGGCAGCATGATACCAATGCCCATCGGGCGTTCGGATGCCGGCCAGCGGCCGAGCGGCGCAGAGGTGGTGACTGAGGCTGCCATCGAATACCTTTCCTTCGAACTCCAAGTTAAGCGGGCTTACTCGCTGCCATTCTGATCGAAGCAGGGTTCCTTGACAGTCCCCGGTTCGCGGCCAACGAGGGAACCTTGACTTCACCTGGGGCAGCAGTGTTGCGAGCCGCACGCGTCGAATCGTGGTGTCGGTAGCTTATTCGAGATCGAGGTTGCGCAGGCGCCAGGTGGAAATGAGGATGCAGGAAACCGACACCACCGCGATCACGACAATCGAGGACGCAACTCCGGTTGCGCCCTTGAGCGCGATGTCAGGGTCGTTCGCCTTGCCGACAAGGATCGACTCGGTGTAATGCCGGATCGAGGCAACCTTCAAACCGGGCAGATAACGGCCCAGGAGGCTTTCCCATACCAAGGCGTAGACGATCCCCACCAGCAGCGCACGGGAAACCAGGAGGCTGACCAACAGGAAGACCGCGGCATACGCGAAGATGCCGGCGATTGCGCTGGCAAGCAACGCCCAGAGAAAGCTCAGGTTCGCGGACTGGCCAGCATCTCCCCGGAAAACGATCAGGTAGGTCACGGTCAGCCCCGCCAGAATGATCGGTATGCAGACCACCAATGTCGCCAGCAACTTCTCGGCCACGATGCGCAACCGTCCGATCGGCTTGAGGGTCAAATAGGGGAGCGTCGAATCCTCGATCTCGTTGCCGAGCGCGCCGGTTGCCAGGATGAGCACCATGATAGGCAGGAGTGTCGCAATAACGAGCGGCCGGTAGATGGCATCGCTTAGGAAAAACGCAGGCGGGTTGTCCGTGGTATCGAACCAGTAGATCATGCCGAAGAGCGCCGGCAGGAACGCCAGCACCGTCACAACCCAGACCGACTTGCCGCCAAAGAACTGGCGCATGGTCAGCATGAAAACCGGAAGTGGTCGCCAAAGGGCGTTTGCCATCGTTTTTCCTAACGCTCGACCAAGTATGAGAAAACCGACTCGAGCGATTCATCGGCTGCCTGCAGCTCGGTCAGGCGAACGTTTTTTTCTTTCGCAAGCCGGGGAACCATTCGATAAAAATCGCGCACTTCGCTCGTCTCGACGAAGATGCGGCCATCTTTATCGATGCGCACTGAGCTGATCTGCGGCAAGGTGACCAGTGCCGACGCCAGCTTGCGCGGTTCCGGCGAGCCAAGGCGAACGATATGCGGATGATTGTCGATACGCTCGCGAATGGTGCGGTAGTTGCCAGCAGCAGCTAACTTGCCATTGACAATCACGATGATATTCTCGGCGAACCGCTCGACTTCGGAAAGGACATGGGACGAGACCAGCAGGGTTTTGCCCTGCTGACCGAGCTCCCACATCAAGCGAATCATATGCGCGCGCTGCTCCGGATCGGTGCCATTGAGCGGCTCATCCATCAGGATCACATTGGGATCGTGTACGAGCGCACCGGCCAGCTTGATCCGCTGGCGCATTCCCTTGGAATAGCCGCCCACTTTACGATCGGCCGCGTCGGTCATCTCAACCGTCGCCAACGCTCGTTCAGTGGCCGTATCGACGTCAGGCAGTTTTTGCAACAGCGCATTCATGCGAACGAATTCGCGCCCGCTCAGGTACGGGTAGACCTGCTCGATATCGAGCACCACACCGAGGTTCTTGTACGCCTTCGGGTCGCCTCGCGCTGGCAGGCCATCGAGGGTAACTGTTCCTGTGGAGGGTCCCAACAAGCCGCAGATCATCTTGAGCGAGGTCGACTTGCCAGAGCCGTTCGGTCCCAGCAACGCCGTCACGCCCGGCCCAATACTGAACGAGAGGTCGGAAACCGCCACCAGATCCCCGTACCACTTGGAAACGTGGTCGAGCACGACGGTCGGCCGATCGGACATGATGGCAACCGGCCGTGACGGATCGGGCACAGCCAGTAACACCTGCCGTGAATCGCCCGAAGCTGTGCTCGTGGCAGGAGGCTCACCTTCGAATTTGCGTCTAATCTTCCGGAACATAACGCCAGTACATGATTGCGCAGCAGATCAGGACGATGATGACCATCGCTGCTCCATAAACCCACGTATCCAATGGATTGCCAAACGCTTCGTCGCGCGTCAGCGGAACGTTGAAAATCCCCCAGGTAAATTGCTGAATGGTGCGGGCCGGGCTCAGCAGGGCAAACCAGGCTTTCTGATCCTCGTTGCCGAAGACCTCCTGCAATACCCCGGCCAGCGCGCTGGAAAAGAGAAAAGCAACGATGATGACACCGACCGCGATCGCCTTACGCCCGGTGAATGCCGAAACCACCAGGCCCAGCGCTCCCATATAGGCAGAAACCAGCACGCACACGATGACGATCTTGCCCAAGTCACCGATATTGTCGCCCATCGCGCGGACCGGCGAGTCTTCCAGAAGCTGGCGACCCAGCCAGAAGATCGCCAGCGGCACCAGGGTAATGGTGAGCGTCAACGTCGCGGTCGCCAGCAGCTTCGACATCAGATAGTCGAGCCGGGTGATCGGGCGGGAGAAGTAGAGAATCAGCGTCTTTTCGCGCCGGTCTCCGCAGAGCATTTCCGGGGCGATGGTTGCCACGAACACCCCGAGAATCAACCAGGCCACGCTGAAATAGTCCCAGTACTGGAGGACTTCGGCGGAGTCGATGAACGCCTGGATTCCCAAGGGAATAATGACCAGCAGGGCCACAGAGACATACAAGAGCACGGGCACGACTTTTGCGGTCCAGCGTTTCTTGGAGCCGAGCGCACGCTTCGTCGAATACCCGGTTAGCGCGCGAAACGCATGCGCCCG
>JBBQPB010000010.1:0-16604 GCA_038331435.1 Thermomicrobiales bacterium
GGTTGTATGCGGTGATGACCGTGCGTGGGATGATGATTTCGTTGCGCGCGCCCGATTCGTTTCTGAGATTGCTGGCGGTCGGCCTGACGGCATCGCTTGCGATTCAGGCATTGGTCATCCTGGGAGGCGTTTTCCGACTGCTTCCGCTGACGGGGGTGACCACGCCGTTTGTCTCGTATGGGGGAAGCTCGTTGCTCGTGTCGTTTGGCATCGCGGGTCTCCTGCTACGCATCTCCGATATCTCTGAGCGGCGAGCGAGGGTGCGCGATGTGGCTTGACTGGCTGACCGATACCAGGTTGATCATGGTCATGTGGGCTGCTGTCGGGCTGGTGGCGCTTGCGTATGGAGTTCGGCGGCGCCATCGTCCGCCCAGCATCGATCGACAGATATCGATCGTTGCTGCGGCTATGGGTGCCGTGCTGTTGATGCTCGGGATTCAGGCGGCGCGCTACGCGGTTTTTCAGCAACAGGCGATTGCAAGTCGGGTCGGAGTCGACCCGGATAGCGAGGAAGTCGTTGCGAATCCCCGTCAGACGAGTAACGATCTGACCGCGCCGCGGGGGGCGATCCTCGCGGCGGATAGTACGCGCATCGCATGGTCCGAGCGAACCGGGAGTGTGTACACCCGCTTTTACGGGGACGAGGCGCTTGCTCCGTTGTCGGGATTCTATTCGCCATTGCTCTATGGGAAGGCGGGTCTCGAATCAACCTGGGATGCTGCCCTGACGGGAGCGGGTGGACGGTCGCTGCTCGACCGGCTTGCGGGGAGTGTCGGGATCGCTGAATCCGGACCGCTCGACCTTGTCCTGACTATCCAGCCTGACTTGCAACGCGAAGCGGCTCAGCTCTTGGACAGCTACATTGGCGCAGCCATCGTGATCGATCCGTCTACCGGAGCCATTCTCGCGATGGCCAGTAGTCCGGCGGTCGATCCGGTTCCGCTTGCGGCTGTCAATCAGGCCCAGGTACAAGCCGCGCGCAGTGCGTGGGAAGCGCTGCTCAGCGATTCCGATCGGCCGTTGGTTCGCCGTGCTACCGAAGGACTCTATCCTCCCGGATCGACCTTCAAAGTCGTCACTGCCGCAGCCGGTATCGAATCCGGTATCGTCGAACCCGACACGGTGTTTGAAGACAACGGGTCGCTGGAGATCGACGGACACGTGATCGTCGAGGCGAATCGGCCGGACGAAACAATTACCCAATGGACGCTTACGGAGGGGTTTGCCTATTCCCTCAATGTGGTTTTCGCGCAGGTTGGATTGCAAATCGGGCGACACGTGCTCGAGGAACGCGCGGAGGCGTTTGGCATTGGCGCGACGATTCCATTCGACGAGCCTGTCAGTGCGGGGCAGATTGCGTCGAACGACGATTTTCTCGATTCGCAAGCGGCCCTGGCGGACACCTCCTTCGGGCAAGGTGAATTGCTGGTGACGCCGCTGCATATGGCGCTGGTCGCCAGTGCGGTCGCGAATGGCGGAGCGGTGATGCGTCCCTTCCTGGTCGCAAGCCTGCGCGATCAAAATGGCGAGACCGTTTCGACTACGCAGCCGCGCAAGCTTCACGAAGCAATCGACGAGCAAACTGCCAACATCATGGAGGGGCTGATGGTGGACGCGGTCGAGTGGGGGTACGCGGGGGTCGCACTACTCCCCGGCTATCGCGTGGGCGGAAAGACCGGAACGGCCGAAAGTGGAGGCGAAATCCCGCACGGGTGGTTTATCGGATTCGCTGGAGAAGACGTGGCGAAGGTCGCGGTAGCGGTGGTGTTGGAGCATGGTGGAGAGGGGGGTGGCTACCCCGCTCGAATCGGCGCGCAGCTTCTATCGTCTGCCTTGCGGCGCAACGGGGCTTGATTCCTCGAATTAAGCGTACGTACGCCGATTTTTGGCTGCTCGAATGGTCGGAATAAACCTGAATTCGTAGTAGAATTACGTATGCGAAATTCTGCTCTCGAGCTTGCTGAACGCTTGCGCAAACGGCGGTTCGAACGGATGGTTCGCAGGGCGGTAACTTCGTTGCCACCGGACATCCATTCGATGATGGAGAATGTCGAGATCGTCGTCGAGGACGAACCGACAGCGGAGCAACGAGACGGTGAGGACGATGGTCCGTTCGGTTTCTACGAGGGAATTCCACTCACCGACCGAACATCGTTTTACAGCCTGATTCTGCCAGATAAAATCACCATCTTCCGTGGTCCGCTCGAACGAGCGACCGGCAGTCCGAAAGAGCTCTACGCCGAGGTTCAGGCCACCGTCATTCACGAGGTCGCGCATCACTTTGGTATGGATGAGGCGCAGATCGCCGATCTCGGATATGAGTAGTACAGGAGCTTCCAGCCACTATGGCGTCTCCGGCGCGTGAAGCGACTCGCAAGAAACAGCAGAAGAAACCAGCGACGATCACGGAAGTCATTGCCGCCGCGGCAGATGTCGTCATTGCGCGTCCGCTCCTTATGCTTGCGCCGCTTCTGCTCGATCTCTACTACTTGTTGGGGTGGAGACTGACGGCCGGAAGCACATTCGACCATTTGCGAACTCGGGCGTTGGACCAGCATAACGCGGTCGGAGACGGCGTGGCCAAGTATCTCGACAAGGCCGCAAGTATCGATGTGGCCGGACTCGCAGCCTTTGTGATTCCATCGCTTTTCCCAGATACCACCGATAAGATCTACCACCCGTTCGATCGCTCTGCGATTACGCTCGACAATTGGGGCGCGCTGTTGCTGACGGTTGTCGTCATGGTGGGGTTGGCAATGTTTCTTTTCGGTTTCGTCGGTCTCTGGCTGGCGGATTCGGGTTTGAACCGCGACCGAAGCTGGAGCGATCGAGCTCGACTTAGTCCAGTCGTTGGCGGTCGGTTCGTAGTGCTCGCACTCATCTTCATCGCCATGTTGTCGCTGCTGCTCGCGCCCTTTCTCTTCGCCGTGGCAATTGCCACCAACGCGGATGTCGATCTTGACGGTGTAGCGGTTTCAGCTGGTGTATTGATTTTCATTGCCCTGTATGTCTTGTTCTATTTCGCCCCGGATTCGCTGCTCGTCGATCTTGCAGGGCCCGTGCAGGCCCTGCGCGCCAGTTCCGCGGTCGTACGCAGAAACCTCGCAGTCACGATGTTGTTTGTCATCGTTTCGATCTTTATTTCGATCGGCTTGGCCGATGTCTGGGATCGGGTTGCGACCAACGCCCCCGGTCTGGCGATCGCCCTCGTTGCGAATGCTTTTGTTGGATGCGCCCTCTGGATCGCGTCCCTGCTCTTTTTCAGCGAGCGCTCGATGCTGCTCGCCTCCGAACGAGCGGCGTCTACGGTGACGCCCTCGATCACGTAAGGAGTCAATCTTTTTGGCTACAATTGCCCCCAAAATACCAAAGTACGACGCGAGCTCGATTCAGATTCTCGAAGGCCTGGAAGCTGTTCGCAAGCGCCCGGGTATGTACATTGGCAGCACGGACCAACGTGGGCTACATCACCTGGTCCGTGAGATCGTCGACAACTCGGTCGACGAAGCGCTCGCGGGGTATTGCGACAAAATTGTGATCACGCTACACAGCGACGGGTCGGTGTCGGTGGTCGACAACGGGCGCGGCATCCCGGTCGATAAACACTCGAAAGGGAACACGTCAGCTCTCGAGGTCATCATGACTGTCCTGCATGCCGGCGGAAAGTTCGGCGGCGGTGGATACAAGGTTTCCGGTGGTTTGCACGGCGTCGGTGCGTCGGTCGTGAATGCGCTATCCGAGTGGTGCAGGGTCGAGGTTCGTCGCGACGGCAAGGTCTATCGCCAGATCTACGAGCGTGGCGTGCCACTCGGCAAGGTGGAGGTCATTGGCACCTGCGATCCCAGCGAGCACGGCACCACCACGGTGTTCATGGCGGATACCCTCATCTTCACAGCCGGACTTGACTATAGCTACGAGTATCTCGTGCAGTGGTTTCGGGAGATGGCGTATCTCACCAGAGCGCTCAGGATCACGTTGATCGACGAACGATCCGATCGAGAGACCTCGTTCTACTTCGAAGGAGGCATCGTTTCGTTTGTGCGGCACCTCAATCGAAATCGGTCAGCCGTACACGACAAGCCGTTTTACGTTCAGCGAGAAACTCCGGCTGGTATGGTCGAAGTCGCCTTGCAGTACAACGACTCCTATGGCGAATCGACCCACACCTTCGCGAACAACATTCACACGGTCGATGGCGGAACGCATCTTTCGGGTTTCAAGTCAGCTCTGACCCGGACCATCAACGATTACGCTAAGCGTAACGGCTTCCTGAAGGGCGATGAGTCGCTTTCCGGCGATGATGTGCGCGAAGGCTTGACGGCGATCGTCTCAGTGAAACTGGAGGATCCCCAGTTCGAGGGCCAGACGAAGGGCAAGCTTGGCAACGCCGATATGGCGGGTGCCGTTCAAACGGTCGTCAATGAGGCTCTCGGCGGGTTCCTCGAAGAGAACCCGCAAATCGCCCGCCGCGTAATCGAAAAGTGCCTGACCGCCTCGCGCGCTCGAGAAGCGGCTCGCAAGGCACGCGAGCTCGTGCAGCGCAAGGGCGGACTCGAGAGTTTCAGCTTGCCGGGTAAGCTCGCGGACTGTACGGAGCGTGACCCGGAGAACGCTGAGCTTTATCTCGTCGAGGGTGATTCGGCAGGTGGCTCGGCGAAGCAGGGTCGAGACCGTCGCTTCCAGGCGATTCTGCCGCTGCGCGGCAAGATCCTGAACGTCGAGAAGGCGCGGCTGGACAAGATTCTTCAGAACAACGAGATCCGGACGATGATCACGGCGCTCGGCACTTCAGTGGGCGAGCAGTTCGATATCAGCAAGCTGCGTTACCACCGCGTCATCATCATGACCGATGCCGATGTGGATGGCTCGCACATTCGCACGTTGCTACTGACCTTTTTCTATCGGCATCTCGAGCAACTGGTGAATGATGGTTATCTCTACATCGCCCAACCGCCGCTCTACCGAGTAAAAGCGGGGAAGAACGAGGCATGGGTCTATACCGAGGCGGAGCGTGAAGCCAAGATGGCTGAGTACGGCGAGAAGGCCGAAGTGCAGCGCTACAAGGGGCTTGGCGAGATGAATCCGGACCAGCTCTGGGAAACGACCATGGACCCAACTACGCGCACTCTGGTGAAGGTCACTGTCGATGACGCGGTCGCGGCGGATGAAACCTTCGATATGCTGATGGGCACCGCGGTGCCACCGCGGAAGAAGTTCATTCAGACCCACGCACGCGAAGTTGTGAACCTGGACGTGTAGTCCGCCAGGCATTCGACACAAACGCCAACGCCCCGAACGAAACCGTTCGGGGCGCTTGCTTTGTCGATTCAGTGATTGCGCCTACGGTTGCTCGCCAAAGTAGAGCGTTCCCGGCCGAACGAAGCGTCGTGCCACATCGTCATTGACATCCAAACCGATGCCGGGTTTCGACGGCAACACAACATGGCCATCCTGGATCACTGGTTGGTCCTGAATCGTCAGCTCATCCCAACCCTCGTAGTCGATCCAGTGCCACTCCAGCACGAGAAAATTCGGGATCGATGCGCAGACATGAGCCGAAGCCATCGTGCCAAGAGGTCCGCAGACATTATGCGGCGCGAGCGGAACATAATAGACCTCGGCCAGGTTGGCGATCTTGCGGCATTCGGAGAGACCGCCGCACTTCGGTATATCCGGCATGATGAAATCCACTGCCTGATGCTCGAGAAGGTCGCGAAAGCCCCATCGTAAATAGAGGTTCTCACCTGCGCAGAGTGGCACGGGTGAACTGCGACGCACCTCTCGCATCGCAGCAACGTTTTCCGGCGGCACCGGTTCCTCCAGCCAGAGAAGACCGAAGGGCTCCATCGCGCGAGCGACCGCAATGCCGCTAGAGATGTCGTAACGGCCATGCATGTCAATCGCGAGATCGATCGATGGTCCGACAGCCTCCCTCACCGCTGCCACCCGCTCGACCATCCAGCGGATCTCGTCGCCCGAAGCGTGCCAGTTCCATTTGTCGTTCCGGAATCCGGTCTCTGTTTCGTCGACGTCGAACTTCAGAGCATCGAAACCGAGCGCAACAACCTCGCGAGCCCGTTTTGCATACGCTTCGGGAGAGAAATCTGATCCGGCGTGGCTGTCGCAATAGAGGCGGACCGTATCGCGGAACTTACTGCCAAGCAGTTGGTAGACCGGCACGCCCAGCACCTTCCCGGCCAAGTCCCAGAGGGCGATTTCAATGCCGGTCATCGCGGTCACCGTTGCGCCTGCCATGGCGCCATCGAAGAGCCGGGAGCGGCGCATTTTCTCGAAGAGCATGTCGACATTGAGTGGGTCTTCGCCGATGAGATATTGCGCCAGCGCTTGCACCATGGCCGGGCAGCCTTCACCGCCGTGAATGCATTCACCATTTCCAATTACGCCTACGTCCGTATAGATGCGGACGTAAGTCGAATAGCCATGCCCTCGGATTTCAGTGGTACGAATGTCTCGAATCTTCATGCAAATCTTCCCGTGATTGGTGTGGTTGCATTTGCATCATAGCGACGTCCCGTTTCGCGCTCATACTCGGCAAGTTTATCGGGGAGGGGTGGGTAATAGTCATGGATCGAACCGCCCGCAAGGATCTTGCCCCGAATCCAATCCTCCAGGTGCTCTTTCGGAGGTCCGTGAGACGCGATGTATTCCGCGAGATCGAGCGGCATGGCGACGATTCCTTCGTCGTCGGCCAGCAGGACGTCGCCTGATTCGACGTGAACGCCTGCCATCTCAATCGGCCGATCGAAGTCGACCGGAACGAGATCGCGCCCACTATGAGCGGGATGAATTCCGGCGGCGAACACTGGCAACCCAAGCTCCGCAATGTATGGCGAATCGCGTACGACCCCATGGATGACCGCGGCGGTAGCCCCGTTTGCATTCAATCGTGCTGAGAGGATGTCGCCGATAATCCCCGAAGTCATGACCCCGAGCGCATCCACGCAAAGCACATCGCCTGGTTGAATCTCCTCGATGAGCAGGATCTCCGGGGAAACCCTGCGCTTGACTAGATCGTGCCCGCCCTCTGGACCGCGGCGCGTAAGGTAGCGGCAGGTTCGCGCCCGCCCAACGAGCCGAACGCCTATTCCAAGCGGCCGGAGCGGCAGCAACCCGAGCATGTAGCCGTTGCGCCACCACTGACTGATGAGCAACTGACACGCTGTTGCGGTGCTCACTGTGGATAGGTTGTTTCGAATTACCGCTAGCCTCTGGTCCCCACATGAAGCCGCCCATTCACATCCCTCCATCGAACGCATTGTTGCGTTCACAGTCAATCGAAAACCGAATCCTACGAAAAACAGACGGCTCCGCCCCATTGCAGGGGCGAAGCCGTCGCTTCGATTCAGATGAGTTGTGGACGCGTGAGTCGCAGCGACGGCGCTACTCAACCGCTCGCTTGAGGCTGGCGCCCGCTTTGAATGCGGGACTCTTCTTCGGTCCAATCTTGATAGCTTCGCCGGTCTGGGGATTTCGCCCATCGCGGCCCGGTCGCTCGACCACGCGGAACGTCCCGAAACCACTGATGGCGACTTCATCGCCGTTCTTCAGCGCCTCCTCGATGGCCGCGAAAATACCGGTCGTTACGTCGTTGACCTTGGACTCGGGCATCCCGGTCGTGTTCGCTACGTGTGCGACGAGTTCTTGCTTTCGCATTATTCCTCCCTTGGAACATTGAATCATGACAAACGGGCCGGGCAGTCCAAACGTGTTGTCGTTCTCAGACCAGTGCCCTCAGCGCTTGAAAAACCCGGCCTATCATCGGTTAGTCAGCGCGAAAGGTCAACCAGAAACTAGGGTTTTCGGGATTTTGCCTTGTTCACGCCGCTGGCGGCTTGCTTCAAAGAGAACAATCGATCCCGCCACTGCGGCATTGAGTGACTCCAGTCTGGAAGCGAGCGGAATCGAAACCAGGAGTGGGTCGAGCATAAGCGTTGTGGGAGAGAGACCGTTGCCTTCCGAACCGACGATCACCGCGACAGGACCAGTCAAATCGCATTCGTCGTAGAAGGTGGTTCCGGACGCGTCGGCCGCGGCGAGCAGGCATGGGTGGGGCAGCCTGTCCGCCAGTTCCGTTGCGGACATGGTTACCACGGGCACCAGGAAGTGTGCCGCGGCCGCGGCGCGAACTGTTTTGGGCGCCCATGGATCGACAGTCCCTGTCAGCGCTACCACTTGTGTCGCACCCGCTCCAGCAGCGGATCGGATCAGGGTTCCCAGATTCCCAGGGTCCTGCACCCCGTCCACGATCAGCAGGAACGGGTTGCGGCCAGCCGGCGGTTCGAGTGCGGGGATCGGGAAAATAGCAACCACGCCTTGCGACGCAACGGTGTCAGAAATCGACGAAAAGAGTTGGTCATCAAGAATGCGAAAAGGGACACCGGGTATTTCGAGCCAATCCGCGTCGGACGCCTGTGCCTCGGAATACGCCAGGAGCGTGGGGATTGCCCCGGTGGCAAGCGCATCGTTAATGAAGCGCGGCCCTTCCACAAGAAACGCCCGCTCCTGGTGGCGTCGGTCGCGACGGAGGAGCAAGCGTAGCTGCTTATAAATTGGGTTTTGCCGGCTTCGAACGATCGATTCCGGCAGCATCAACGGTCCTGCTTAGGCGGTCTTGCCAGCGTGTTGCTTGGCGATCTCCGCAATTGCCGAGAATGCAGCGGCGTCGCGGACTGCCAGGTCGGCAAGCATCTTGCGGTCGATAGCGACATTCCCCACACGTAGACCTTCGATCAACCGGGAGTACGTGATGCCATTGAGCCGCGAGGCCGCGTTAATGCGAACGATCCACAGGCGGCGGAAGTCGCGCTTGCGGTTTCGGCGGTCGCGATACGCATAGTTCAACGAGCGCATCATCGACTCGTGCGCGCGCTTGTACAGTCGATTATTTGTCGCGCGGTGACCCTTCACCTGCGCGAGGACTCGCTTGTGCCGCCGGTGCGCGGCAACGCCTCGTTTGACTCGTGCCATCTCTTACTCCGTATCCTCTATTACGTCCCGCAGCCTAGCTGCCGTACGGGAGCATGCGCTTGATGCGCTTCACATTCGTTTCGCTGACTTCGATCGTGCGATCGAACTGTCGCTTGACGCGCGCGGACTTGCGACGACGGAAGTGGGACTTCATGCCTTTGGCGGAGCGAATCTCGCCGGTGGCTGTGAAGGTGAACCGCTTCTTGGCGCCTTTATGCGTCTTCAGCTTGTGTTTCGCCACGACTAGTACTGCCTTCCTTTTCCAGTTTCTGCTTGAGGGGAGCGAGGATCATCGTCATCGTACGCCCCTCCATTCTTGGCGTCTGCTCGATAGAGGCGTGCGGACGCAGCATTTCGCCGAGTTGGTCGAGTAGCCCCCGTCCGATCTCCGGATGCGCCATTTCGCGCCCGCGGAAGAGCACCGAGACCTTAACCTTGTCGCCCCCATCGAGGAACTTCGCGGCCTGGCGTCCCTTGGTTTCGAGATCGTGTCCGTCGATTTTGGGACGAATGCGAACTTCCTTGAGTTCGACGACGGTTTGGTTTTTGCGAGACTCGCGTTCTTTTCGGCTCTGTTCGTAACGAAATTTGCCGTAGTCCATCAGTCGACAGACGGGCGGAATTGCGTTCGGCGCCACTTCGACGAGATCGAGTCCGCGGTCTCTGGCCATCTCCAACGCTTGCATAGTTGGAATAACGCCAACCTGCTGGCCATTCTCGTCTACCAGACGAACCTCACGGATCCGAATTCGCTCGTTGACCCGCGTTTGAACCGGTCGTGTAATTGTGGAGCCTCCTGAAGCCTGAAATGTTCAGAAAAAAACGAACGCTCGGACAGCAATGCCGAGCGTGTCAGCCGTTTGACCGACCAATGGTATCACGCAGGGCAAGCTGTTTCAATTCAAGACAAGGCTTTCGCGGTTGGAAATCCAGCATGGTCTCCTACATCCGCAAGCACAGCGCGCGCGTGGGCTTCATCGACCGCCAGCCGTTCGATCATCGCGTCCAGATTCGAGAACTGTTGATCGTCCCGAATCTTCTGAAGCATGGCGACCTCGATGGTTTGGCCATAGAGGTCGCCCTCGAAGTCGAGTAGGTGGGTTTCGATCTGGCGCACTCCGCTGTTGATGGTTGGTCTGGTGCCAACGTAGGTCATTGCGGGCCGCGCCACCGATTCGCCAGCCAGCACTACCAGCGAAACGAAGATACCGTCACCCAGTTGAACTAATCCTTCGGGAGGGAAGAAGTTTGCGGTTGGAAAACCGATCTCCCGGCCGAGATGTGCCCCGTGGATGACTTCACCGGACACTGAGAACGGGCGGCCAAGCGAGGCAGCTGCGAAACGCACGTTGCCGGATTCGATCGCGCGCCGAATCGATGAGCTGCTAATCACGCTGTCTCCGTCGACCACACGCGGCATCGCTACGGTTCGAAATCCGAGCGATGCGCCGATCTCTGAGATTCGGACCACATCCCCTACGCGGTCTCGTCCGAGTGCGAACCCCTCGCCAACCCAAAGCTCGATCAGGGCTGTGCGCTCCTGCAATTCACGGAGAAAGTCCTCTGGCGTGCGGGCGGCCAAGGTACGATCGAACTCGAGGACCGAGATTTCGTCGGTGCCGAGGGCTTCCAGCAGCGTCAACTTTCGGCCAGCCGTGCAGATGCGCCCAGCGAACTTGTCGGGCCGAAGCACCGATGCGGGAACCGGTTCAAAGGTGATGATTGTTGAACGAGCGCCGAGCTCGATAGCACGGTCACGGGTACGGGAGATCAGCTTGGCATGTCCCAGGTGAACGCCATCGAAGGTGCCGATGGTGATCACGCGGGTGACCGGATCCATCGCCTGAAACGAAACTTGTACTGGCATCAGCGGATGTCCTCTATCGCAGGGGCTGCGGTCGGAATGACTTTGCGTGGACGCAACTCCGCGCGTCCATCGTTGATGGCGATCGTTCCGATCCCCAGCCAGTTACCGGCAGAATCATAAACGCGAACCACTTCGGCGCTGCCAGCCACATCGATGGTCCAGCGTTTGCCTTGTTCCCAGGTGAGAACCTGCTCAGAATCGATCAGGACGGCATCGAGCCCGAGCGCGGTTGCATCGGGGGCGATGGCAATTCGCTCCCATTCTGTCGCCAGCGGAGCTTCCGCCAGCTCCTTCAGAGTCCAGGCGTCGCAAAGATCGAACGCTCCTACCCGCGTGCGAATGAGATTCGAGAGGTATCCGCAGGTGCCGGCTCGCTCGCCGAGATCGCGTGCGAATGAGCGGACATAAAAGCCTTTCGAGCAATCGATATCGACCGTTAGCACTGGTGAAGCCCACTCGAGGACTTCGAGTCGATGAATCGTGATCGGCCGTTTGGGCGGTTCGATGCGTTCGCCACGGCGGGCACGCTCGTATAGGGGAGTTCCATCGATCTTGATCGCGGAGAAAACCGGAGGGATTTGTTCGCCCGGACCCAGGAACGATGTCAGCAAGGCGTCAATTGCAGGGACATCCATGATCGGCACAGTGCAGGTCTGGGTGAGTCGGCCATCGATATCGAGCGCGTCGGTGGACAGCCCGAAGGTGATCTCGGCGCGGTAAGACTTCGAGGCGTCAGCGAGGAATTCGATTGCACGCAACGCCGAACCAACCGCGACGGGCAGGACGCCAGTTGCGGCAGGATCAAGCGTGCCGGCGTGACCCACCGAGCGCTGCCCAAGAAGTCTCCGGACACGACCAACCACGTCGTGACTCGTCCAGCCGGCCGGTTTATCAATGATCAGGAGGCCGTGGAATCGATCCTGAGGCATGGAATAGCTAGGTCGCCGCCTGCTCGGAGGCCATCTCGGCGGCGCGGCGAAGGAAGTGGTCCCGCTCGGCAATACCGCCGTTGATCTGGACTCCGGCAGCTTTCGGATGACCGCCACCGCCGAACGCAGCGGCAATCGCCGCGACATCCACGTTCGAAGTGAGCGTGCGCATGCTCACGCGCCATCCGTTTGCGATTTCGTAAAGAATGGCGGAGATGTTGGAACCCTCGGTGCCGGTCAGAAAGTTCACCAGGTTCTCTGCCTCGGATGCGTCAGCGTTGCAGTCCGCCAGTAGCTGGCGAGATACCTCGGTCCAGAGGAGCGAGCCTTGCCACGAAACACCCTCGAGCGCGCGAGACCAGACGCAGACGGTCGAAGCCGATTTGAGGCGGAAAAGGGCGTCCACGATGGGTGCTGGATCCGCGCCAGCGTCGACGAGATCGGCAGCGGTGCGCATCGTCCCGGCGGTGGTATTGTCGGTCCGCAGTCCGAGGGTATCGCCATAGATGCCGGCAAGCAGGAGCTGCGCGAGCGAGACATCGAATTCGGTGCCCCACACTTGGAGAACGTCTGTCACGATCTCCGCCGCCGCTGCCGCGCGCGGCTCGACAATATTGATGACGCCATATCTGCCATTCGTGACATGGTGATCGATATTGACGATGGGCATGTCGCCGTCAATACGGGAAGGGTCGTCGGCATAGAACTTGCCTAACCGGCGCTGATCAGAGCAGTCGACGAGACAGAGCATGTCGTACGCGGGTAGTTCGTCTTTACCGTAGATCACAATCGAATCGCTGCCGGGTAGGAAGTTCAAATATCTTGGAAATTTGCCGTCACTGATGAGAACGAACCCGTTCCCCCCCTTGCGACGAAGTCCTTCGAGTAGCGCGAGCGCCGACGAGACTCCATCGGCGTCGACATTCTGATGGGTCGGGAAGCAGACGGAATTTGCGGAGAGCAGCGTGGAGAGCGCGTCTTCCGCCGTAACACGATCGAGTTGCCAGCTGACAGAACTCACTCGGTTACCTCGGCATTGGCTTCGAACGGCTCGCGAACGGCGCGTTCCCGCTCGAGCACTTTGAGCGCAGCAGCAATCTCCTGCGCATACTCCATCGACCGGTCATCGGCAAAGGCGATCTCCGGCACCTGCCGCATGCGGAGTCGGGGCTTGAGCTGACGACGAATGTAACCGGCGGCCGAACGGAGCGCTTCGAGGGTTTCCTCGCGTTCCTGCTCGGTGCCGAGCACACTCACCATGGCGGTGGCGTTGCGGAGATCGGGTCCGACATCGACCCGAGTGATGGTGAAGAACCCGACGCGCGGGTCCTTCACATCAGTACGTATGATGTCAGTGAGCTCTTCTCTGAGCAATTCACCAACTTGTAGCGTTCGACGCGTCATGGTGCGAGCTCCTGGACGGTCACAAAGACAGGCGTAGTCCCGATTAGGCTGTGCGCGCTAGGTGCGCGCAATCTCCTGTCGGTGGAAGAATTCCATTTGATCGCGTACCTGAATGTCGTTGAAATTGTCAAGACCGAGTCCGCACTCGTATCCGGTGGCAACCTCGCGAGCGTCTTCCTTGAAGCGCTTGAGCGATTTGATTGCTCCTTCATGCACGACCTTTCCGTCCCGCAGAACACGGGCCCGGGAGTTACGCGTAACCCTGCCGTCCAGAACATACAGACCGGCCACAGCATCGCCGCCGGGCAGCTTGAAGACTTCGCGCACTTCAGCGTAACCGTCGGTAACGTCCTCGAAGATGGGGGCGAGCATGCCTCGCATAGCCGCCTTCACTTCGTCGAGCAAGTTGTAGATGATGGAGTAGTAGCGGATGTCGATGTCCGCGGCGTCTGAGGCCCGTTTGGCGGCCACGTCCGGTCGCACATTGAAGCCGATGATGATGCTTCGCGTCGCCGAAGCCAGACTTACGTCCGATTCCGAGATTGCACCGGTGCCGGCGTAGGTGATGCTGACGCGCACCTCCTGGCTGTCATCGTTGAGCTTGAGCAGCGAAGACTGGATAGCTTCCAGCGAGCCCTGCACATCGGCTTTGATGACTACGCGCAGCTCGGAGATCGATCCCGATCGGATCTGACTGTAGAGATCGGTCAGCTTCACGCCGCGATCCATCACCAGAGAGTTGGCCCGGCGCTCGGCTTGTCGCTGATCGACGATCTGCTTGGCGGTCCGTTCGTCCTCGAAGACCTGAACGGGATCGCCGGCGCCTGGCAGCTCTTCCAGGCCGAGAACTTCGACTGGGAAGCTGGGGTCGGCCCGGCGAACGCGCTTTCCTCGGTCGTCGAACATCGCCTTCACGCGGCCCCAGGCACTCCCGGCAACCACGATATCGCGCACGTTGAGGGTGCCGCTCTGGATGAGTACGGTCGCCACCGGTCCGCGATTGCGATCGACCTTGGCTTCGATCACAACTCCACTGGCAAGCTTGTGCGGATTCGCCTTGAGCTCGTTGACATCGGCAACCAGCAGGATCACTTCCAGCAGATCGTCCAGGCCCACATTCTCACGCGCGGAGACTTCAACGAACGGAACGTCGCCACCCCAGTCTTCTGGAACGACATTCATTTCGGAAAGTTGCTGCTTCACCCGATCGGGATTGGCGCTTGCCAGGTCGATTTTGTTGATCGCCACGATCATGGGCACGTTAGCGGAGCGAATGTGGGCCACCGCTTCGCGTGTGGTCGGCATGACGCCGTCATCCGCCGCCACCACGAGCACAGCGACATCAGTTGCCTGAGCACCGCGGGCACGCATGGCAGTAAACGCCTCGTGGCCCGGCGTATCGAGGAAGGTAACCTTGCGGCCCTGCATCTCGATCTGATAGGCACCAATGTGTTGCGTGATACCGCCGGCTTCGCCTTCGGCCACATTGGTCGAGCGAATGGCGTCGAGCAGCTTGGTCTTACCGTGGTCGACGTGACCCATGATGGTGACAACCGGCGGCCGGACTACCGCATCCGGATCAGTCTGTCCTTCGGCGCGGCGCGATGCAAAGTCGGCATTCGCGGCCTGGATTGCTTCGGGCACGTCCTCGAAGGTTTCCCAGCTCAGATTGGTTGCCACGCGGCTGGCGGTGTTGAAATCGATCTGTTGATTGATGCTGGCCATCACCTCGAACTTCATCAGCTCTTTGATGATCTCGATAGGGGTGGTTTGCAGGTAATCACCCAACTCGGCAACGGTCATAACCGGGGGAAGTCCGACTGGCTCGCGCACCACCGGAACATTTCGTCGCAGGGCAACGGTGCGAGCACCGCCGCCTCGCTGATTCTTGCCACGACGACCGCCTCCACGGCGACCGCCCGGTCGGTTTCGGTTTCCTTCTTCGTAATTGACAACCATTTAGGCGGTCTTTCCTTTCAATGTTTCGTCCACGGCAGGTCGGTTCACGAAGATCGATGCCGCGAACGCGCGGAGCGCGTTTTTCGTCTCCGGAGTGAGTTCGGTTTTGAGGGCGTGGTCGAGGATGCTTGTTTTCGTCGCGCGCTCCCAGCAGGTGGGGGTATCACAGACGTACGCGCCCCGGCCGGGTTTGCGTCCGGTCAGGTCGATCTCGGCTTGTCCGTCGGTCGTGCGGATGATGCGAAAGAGTGCGCGTTTGTTCGTCTTGTCGCGGCACGCCACGCACGTGCGCTGCGGAACATGCCGAGGCCGGGGACCTTTGGTCCCCGGCTTCCCGGTCTTGGCTGGGTTGGTGGTCGATACCGGCATGGCGCCGCCTTCCTTGCCTGCCATTGGAATAGGGTTGGAAGCGTTACTCGTCGACAGAGAGCGCAACCTCATCCAGCGGCAGCTGCGAGCCGTCCACCATGCTAAAGCGGGCGCGCAGGTCGCGGTTGTAATAGACCTCGAGCGCTTCGCCGCGAACCTCGACATCAACGCTCATATTGACAAGCGATGGATCGAGCGGACCGAATTCTCGATCCCGCATCGACACCATGCCGTCTGCCCGCACCAGGCGGGGTTGGCGACCGTGAAACCCTAAGTCCTCGGGCGCTTCGGCGATCTGCGACTGAACCTGGCGGAACATCTCCAGGCCCTGGTCGCGCATGGCTTCCGGATCCTTGATATCGATACGCCAGCCGGTCAGCTTGAACGCAAGACGGGCATTCTGCCCTTCCTTGCCGATGGCCAACGACATCTGCTCAGTGGGAACAATAACGGTCGCGACCTTCTCACTCTCGTTGAGGGTGACGCTGGATGGCTTGGCCGGGCTCAGCGAGTTTGAGATGAAGGTTGCCGTGTCCGGCGACCATTCGATGACGTCAATTTTTTCGCCATAGAGTTCGTTGACGATATTTTGAATGCGGACTCCGCGCACACCGACACAGGAGCCGACCGGGTCGACCTTTTCCTGCCGGGCAGCCACGGCGACTTTGGAGCGGAGACCTGGCTCACGCGCGACTTCCATGATCTCGACCGCGCCGCTGTAAATTTCCGGCACCTCGATTTCGAAGAGTCGCTTGATCAGATTTGGATGCGATCGCGAAACGATCAACTGGGGCCCCTTAGGATCCTTGTTGACCTCGAGCAGATAGACCTTCACTCGTTGACCAGGACGATATCGCTCGGTGGGCACCTGCTCGCGGGCCGGCATGACCGCTTCGGCTTTATTGAGCTCGACGATAACCGCACGCGAGTCGGCGCGCTGGACGATACCGTTCATGACCTCGCCCTGCCGATCGGCATATTCCTCATAAACGGTGTCGCGTTCGTAATCGCGAATCTTCTGAAGCACGACCTGTTTCGCCGTTTGCGCGGCGATACGGCCGAAATTCTCCGGCGTCTTCTCGATACGG
>JBBQPB010000011.1:0-15912 GCA_038331435.1 Thermomicrobiales bacterium
TTTCCTGGTCGTCCGCATCCTTCCAGGCGATCCGGCATCGATGATGCTTGGCGCGGGAGCGACACAGGCGGAAATCGCATCGTTGCGGGAAGAGATGGGACTCGATGCGTCATTGCCCGAGCAATATGTGAGTTTCATGAGTGAGGCCGCGCGGCTCGACTTCGGTGATTCGCTCTGGTTGCGCCGCCCCGTACTTGATTCCGTCGGAGAGCGAATCGCCGCCACTGCCCGTCTCGCGCTCGCGGCGGTCGCCATCGCCCTGCTCATCAGCTTCCCCCTTGGCATCCTTGCGGCCCTCCGCCAGCGAGGGCCAATCGACTATTCCGTTTCGGTAATTTCGCTTATTGGGCAATCGGTTCCGGGCTTCTGGCTTGGCATCATGTTGATTCTCATTTTCGCGCGGCAACTCAAATGGCTTCCGTCTTCTGGTTCCCAAACTCCGAAACATCTCATCCTGCCCGCTCTCACCCTGGCGTTGCCGCTTGTTGGTGTGCTTACCCGGCTGGTGCGGAGCGGACTTCTGGAGGTCATGCACGAGGATTACATTCGCACCGCACGCGCGAAGGGGTTGTCTGCTCGCATCGTGCTCTCTCGACATGCCATGCGCAACATGCTCATACCCGTCATCACAGTGCTTGGCATCCAGCTCGGTAACTTGCTCGGCGGCGCGGTCATTATCGAGACCGTCTTTGGGTGGCCCGGAATCGGGCGACTCCTTGTCGATGCTATTACCAAGCGGGACTACCCGTTAGTGCAGGCCTCAATTCTCTTTATTACCACGATCTTCGTGCTCATTAATCTGCTCGTCGACCTGAGCTATATCTACCTCGATCCCCGGATTCGGTTGCGCTGATGTCCAGCGTTGCCAGCTCCGCGGAAGAACAAATCGACTACGTGCCACTGGATAGCTCGGGCCTGTCGGACCGCCCGCGGCGCAAAGGCCGTCGCGGCGAGGTCTCTCTTGCCTTTTGGGGACTACCGATCATCCTGTTTATTCTGATCGCAATCGTTGGTCCAATCCTTGTTCCCTACAACTCGGTCACCGTTCGCACTGGCGATCGTCTAAAGGCACCCGGCGCCATTTTGCGAGACGGCTCGCGCGCATGGCTCGGTACCGATCAAGTCGGTCGTGACATGGCGGCACAACTCCTGCAGGGTGCCCGGATCTCTCTGCTCGTCGGAGCAGCCACTGTCGTCCTCGCGGGACTGATAGGGATGTCCATCGGAGTCATTGCCGGATTTCGCGGTGGGTTCCTGGATAGCCTCCTCATGCGGCTGGCCGATATCCAGCTCGCATTCCCCTCGATCATCTTCGCAATCATGATCGCGGCCGTCATTGGCCCAAGCGTAGTGAATGTCATCATCACGCTGGCGCTCACCCGTTGGGTCGTGTTCGCGCGTATCTCGCGTGCCGCGGTGCTCAGCGTCAAAGAGCAGGAATTCGTCACCGCAGCCCGGGCCATCGGCGCCACGGCGCCGAGGCAGCTCGTTTGGCACATCATTCCGTCGATTGTGGCGCCATTGATCGTCATTGCAACGGTCGAAGTTGGGCTGGTGATCATTGCCGAGGCATCGCTCAGCTTCCTCGGGCTCGGCACGCCTCCAAGCCAGCCCTCCTGGGGCCAGACCATCGCACAGGGGCGTGACTATCTCAACAATGCCTGGTGGATTTCGACGCTTCCCGGCTTAGCTCTCTGTCTTGTTGTCATCAGCGTCGGCGTGTTTGGCGATCGTTTGCGGGACTATCTCGATCCGCGTATGCAAAAGGGGTAAGGCTTAAAGTGAGTGCCAGTGAAACATCAGCTATGGAGCAGCGTTGCTTCGGTAGCTCGGGCATATGCTCGTCCGTCGTCGGATTCGGTACTTGGCCCATCGGCGGCGCCCGCTACGGGCAATCTGACGATTCCGACGCGACTGCGGCAATCCACGCCGCGCTCGACGCCGGCGTCACGCTCTTCGATACCGCCCCATCCTATGGCAATGGCCATGCAGAAGAGCTCCTGGGCTCTGCCTTGCTCGGGCTGCGGGAACGGGCCACCATCGTCACAAAAGGCGGTATGGTCTCGGATGAGAACGCATTCATCACCGGTCTTGACAGTAGCCGCGCTCATTTGGTCAAAGGGCTTGAAGATAGCCTGATCCGCCTCAAAACCGACTACGTCGACCTCTTCCTGCTCCACTGGCCCGACGGCGGAACATCGATGCCAGAAATTGCAGACAGCCTCGGCTACCTTGTCCAGTCTGGCAAAGCGAGAGCCATCGGCGTCTGCAATTTGAACCGGGTCCAGCTGCAAGAAATTGCCAGCGCCGCCACCTCCACCCCGATCGTTGCCAGCCAGGTCGGATTCAGTTTGTTCGACCGTCGATGGGCCAATGAGACGTTCGCCCTGTGTAAGGAGCTCGATATTGGCGTGATGGCGTATGGGCCTCTCGCCCACGGTCTCCTCACTGGCACCTATTCCCGAGACACCATCTTCGACGAACGAGACTGGCGCAAGGCCGGGGTCATCTTTGGACAACCACTGCTTACCCCCGAGAACCGCAACCGAAACCTGGACGTGCTCGAGGCGCTTGGCAGCCTCGCGGCACGACGGGGCATCTCCCTGGTGCAACTTGCCATTGCCTGGGTTCTCAGCCATCAGCCGGTATCGGTGGCCCTCACCGGCGCGCGCAACTCGGACGAAATCCTTGGCGCAGTCGGCGCCGCCAGAGTCACCCTCAGCGCGGATGAGCTTAATGAAATCAACAACATTATGAAAAACGCCGTGGGCATGACCAATGTCCTTCCCGCTGGAGGCACCAGTAAGGGCACAACGACCTCGACCAAGCTAGGAGCGTAAAACAACCATGTCTGCAACGATGCATTATGAGCGTGAAATTCCGATCATCGACGCCGGTGATGTGCTGGTGGTGGGCGGGGGTCCGGGCGGGATTGCCGCCGCCATTAGTGCTGCTCGCTACGGCGCCCGCACCACGCTGGTCGAGCGCTTCGGCTATCTGGGCGGCAACCTGACCGCGGGTCTTGTTGGTCCGTGCATGACCTCCTATAGCCTCGACGGCGAAACACAGCTTATCAAGGGCATCTTCGAGGAGATAGTCATGCGTATGGAAGCAGTCGGCGGCGCCGAGCACCCGCGCAACTTCCCTGCGGGCAGTCCGGAAGCAGGCTTTATCGAGTATGGCCACGCCCGTGTGACTCCATTCGATCCCGAAACTGCCAAGTTTGTTGCGCTCGACATGGTCCGCGAAGCCGGCGTCCAGCTCCGACTGCATACGTTTGTCGCCGATGCCATTGTGGAGGACCAGGCGGTAACTGGTGTCATCGCAGCAAGCAAGAATGGGCTCGAAGCGCTCAAGGCGCAGATCACTATCGATTGCTCCGCCGATGCTGATGTCGCGGCACGCGCCGGCGCTGCCTACGAAAAGGGCCGTGACGAAGACGGCCTCATGCAGCCGATGACCCTCTTCTTTCGGGTGAAGAACGTAAATAACACTGCTGTGGAAGCATATGTTGCCGAGCATCGGGACGACTTCCGGCCCTTCGCATCACTCGTGGCCCAGGCACGCGATGCCGGCGAGTTTCCGATTCCTCGCAAGGGGGTCGGCATGTATCGCACCGGTGAAGATGGCGTCTGGCGCATAAACACCACCCGACTCCACAAGCTCGATGGAACCAGCGTCGAAGATCTCACCCAAGGCGAGATCGACGGACGCGAGCAAGTCAAGGTGCTGCTCAAGTTCTTCCGCAAGTGGCTTCCGGGGTTCGAAAACGCCGAGCTGCTCGACACTGCCTCCACCGTCGGTGTCCGCGAAACTCGTCGCATCGTGGGCGAGTACCAACTCAATCTCGACGATCTCGCCACCGGCCGCGAGTTCCAGGACGTCATCGCCCTCTGCGGCTATCCCGTCGACATCCACAGCCCAACCGACGATTCCGGTGGCACTGACGGCAAGCTCCAGACCGCCAACATCTACCAGATTCCGTATCGCTCGCTCGTGCCTAGAGACATGAATGGCCTGCTCGTCGCCGGCCGCTCTCTCTCCGCCACCCACGAAGCCCAAGGAGCCGTTCGCGTCATGCCGCCGGTTTTTGCCATGGGTCAGGCCGCCGGCACCGCCGCCGCATTGGCCATTGAATACGGCGTCGAACCCCGTGCCGTCCCCGTCCCGCAACTTCAGCAAATGCTCGTTCGTCAGAACGCCTACCTCGGCGATCGATACGAGCTGAGCGCGGCCTCCTCATCCCGATAACATCAAGCGGGCGGCGCGAATTCCAACTCGAGCCGCCCGCGTTCTCCTGCCGTCAGTCAGAACGAATCGAAGATTCTTTCGCGACCTCTCTCCCAAAGCGCGTTGCGCGACCCGTTGCGTCGCGACCGACCCTACCGCTCGAACACAATCCGGCCATCGATCATCGTCAATTCCGCTCGCAGCGTGTTCAGCTTCTCGGGTTCCATCTCACGCGGATCCTCGCTCAGCACGGTCAAGTCGGCCAGCTTTCCCTCAGTAATGCTTCCCTTGATCGATTCCTCGAACGATCCATAGGCGCCGTTGATCGTGAACATCTGTAACGCCTCATCGATGGTCACGCCCTGGTTTCGGCCCATGTACTGCCCGTCCTGCGTCAACCTTGTCACCGCCGAGCGCAGATTCACGAATGGATCGCATGACACCACCGGAACATCCGAGCTCCCCACTGCCACGATCCCCTGATCGAACCACGACCGTCCCGGGTAGGACATCGCCAACTGCTCCTCGGTAAAGTTCTCGATATAGGAATCACCGAGGTAATAGATGAATGATGGCTGCGGAATCGCCAGCGCCCCGATCGCCTTCATCCGATCCAGGTGCTCCTGCGTACACATCCCACAGTGCTCGATGCGCGGACGCGCATCCACGCGGGGGCTCGCCGCCAGCGCAGTCTCATAGGCGGTCAAAATCATCGAAATCGCCAGGTCGCCAATCGCGTGCGCTGCCATTTGGAATCCGGCCGCGTTCGCGCGGGTGAACCGCTCATTCAAACCATGCTGGTCGTAGATCGTGATCCCCTTGTTACCGGGATCGTTACGGTACTCGGTCGTCATCGCTGCGGTGCGCCCACCGCCCGAACCGTCCTGGAACACTTTGGCTGGTCCTATCCGAAACCAGGCGTCGCCAAATCTCGTCTGCACCCCGAGGTGTTCGAGATCGTCCAGCGTGTCGTCGATCAGCATCATGGTGAACGTGCGCATTGACAGCTCACCGTCCCTTGCCAATTCCTGATACGCCGAGAACTGCCGCGAGTTACTGACCGCCGCTTCTCCAACACTGGTGATGCCATATTCATTGAAACGTCTGCCAGCCGACCGCAGATAGTCTTTCATTTCGGCAGTCGTTGGCGGGGAGATCTGTTCCGAGACCAGCTTCATCGCGGTCTCGCGCAGCAGTCCGATCGGCTCGCCGTGCTCGTCCCGATCGATCTGGCCGCCCACTGGATCGTCGGATTGTGCAGTGATACCGGCCAGCCTCAGTGCCGCGGAATTCGCGACGGCAAGATGCCCGCAGGTGCGTACCAGATAGGCAGGCCGGTCTCCAGTTCCCTCGTCCAGCTCAAACCGCGTCGGATGCCGGTGGATATCGAGCCGTGAGTCGTCATACCCTCGCGCAATCAACCAACCGTTGGGTTGCTCCCCAGCTCGTTGTCGAAAGGCATCCTGCACTGCTGCCAGACTGGGAGCCGCTCCCGGCGAAGCGTCGATTTGACTAAGTCCCTGTCCGAACGAAATGGGGTGATTGTGATTGTCGTTCAGGCCGGGCAGCAATGCCCTTCCGTCAAGGTCGATGGACTTCGTCTCCGGTCCTGCCTCGACGAGCACCTCGTCCAGGGTTCCTATCCGCGTGATGCGGTTTCCCTGCACCGCCACGGCCTCGGCGCCAGCGGTCACCGCATCGATGGTGACGATCGGTCCATTGCGAAAGATGAAATCAGCAGTCAATTGATTCAAGCTCCTTTGTTACCCGGAATGCTTTCGCTGGCTGCGATAAACTCTGGTAGTTATCAGTCTCTCCTTCTGTGCAACGAGGCTATCGTCCGATGATCCCAGAAATCGAGCAGCACCGGGACGAGATCATCTCACTCTGCAAGGAATTCGGCGTCGAACGACTTTTCCTCTTCGGGTCCGCGACTACTACAAATTTCAATCCTGCAGAAAGTGATGTGGATTTCCTTGTTCTCTATCCTGCTGGATACGAGTACGGACCGTTCGGTTCTCGCCATTTCGAATTAAAGAATCGGCTCGAAGCGATCCTGAATCGACAGGTTGATCTCGTCATGGGGCGCAACCTGAGGAACCCGGTCTTCATCCACTCGCTGCAAGCCACTCAGCAGCTTCTCTATGCTGCATGATGCCCGGATGTACCTTTGGGACATTTATGACAATTCATCGTTCGCGATCGATGATCTGGCAAATCACAGCTTCTCCGAGTTTCAATCTGATCGCCGATTGCGGGCAAGCACGATCCAACACCTGATGATTGTGGGAGAAGCTTGTCGCCAGCTTCGCGATCTCGATGTCACAGTCGCCAGTCAGTTACCCGGCCTTGACAAAGCAGTCGGGATGCGGAATATCCTCGTACACGAATACAGCGACATCGACTATGAACTGGTTTGGGAAACGGTGGGTCAGCACTTGGCCGCTTTACGGGATTCGGCGCTGAAGCTTTACGAAGAGGGTCACTAAATCGTGCGCATCAACCACATCCGCGTCGCATCTGTTCCCATCAGCTCACCCATGAGCAATGCCTATATCGACTTCAGCAAGATGGACGCTGCCGTCGTTGCCATCATCACTGACGTCATGCGCGATGGCGAACCGGTGGTCGGCTACGGCTTCAACTCGAATGGCCGCTATGCCCCCATCGGGCTGCTCAAGGAACGGTTCGTTCCCCGGCTGCTCGATGCCGATCCGGACTCCATCCTCGACGACACTGGTGAAAACCTCGACCCGCACAAAATTTGGGACAAGCTCATGTCTGCGGAAAAACCGGGTGGTCACGGCGAGCGTTCGGTTGCAGTTGGCACGATCGATATGGCAGTCTGGGATGCGGTCGCCAAAATCGCCGGCGTGCCCCTCTATCGCCTGCTGGCCGATCGCTACAACAACGGCGTCGTGAGCGAGCCAGTTTGGGTCTACTCGGCTGGTGGCTACTACGCCCCGGGCAAGGGGCTCGATGCGCTGCAAGACGAGATGCGCGGTTACCTCGACCTTGGTTACGAAGTGGTCAAGATGAAGATCGGTGGTGCGTCGCTGGTTGATGACCTGAAACGCATCGAAGCCGTACTCGACGTGGTCGGCGACGGATCGAACCTCGCGGTCGACGCGAACGGCCGCTTCGATCTCCCCACCGCGCTCGCGTATGGCGATGCGCTCGCGCCCTATGGCCTGTACTGGTATGAAGAAGCTGGTGACCCGCTCGATTACGCGCTCCAGGCTGAGTTGTCCCAGCGCTATCCTCATGCGATGGCGACCGGAGAAAATCTCTTCTCGATGCAGGACGCGCGCAATCTAATTCGCTATGGCGGCATGCACGCGGAATCCGATTGGCTCCAATTCGACTGCGTGCTCTCGTATGGGCTGGTCGAGTATCTCCGCACGATCGAGATGGTCGAGCAGCACGGATGGTCGCGCACGCGCATCGTGCCTCATGGTGGGCATCAGATGTCCCTGAACATGGCGGCTGGTCTCGGGCTGGGTGGGAACGAAAGCTATCCCGGCGTCTTCCAACCGTTTGGCGGATTCGCGGATGGGATCCGGGTCGAGCATGGGAAGGTCGGGCTCCCAGAAATCCCGGGCATCGGGTTCGAAGAGAAAAGCGCGCTAATCGATATCATGCGACGAGTCGCAGCGAGCGAACTGACGGTATGATGATTTCATTCCGCTTGCTCCCCACCGGTTACATAGGCGGGCATGTACGCGCCCAGTGCCACCGATGAATTTTGTGCGCTCCTGGATGACGCGTCTCTTCGACCTTTCTCCGTCGATGATTATTCTGGCGGTGATCGGGTCGCTGCTGGCAGCTTTCACGCTGATCATCTATGGATTTTTGCGTGTCCTCGCCGTCATTTGGGATCTCATCAGCGAACACGATCTGACCGACAGGCGCGAGGAACAGCTCTCCATTGAGTTTATCGAGCTGATCGATGTCTTCCTGATCGGCGTAATCCTGCTCATCGTCGCGGTTGGGCTCTATCAGCTCTTCATCGATGAAAAGTCGACGCTTCCTTCGTGGTTGAAGATCCGAACTCTCGATGAGCTGAAGCATCGCGTGATCGGCGTGATTTGCGTGGTGCTCGGAGTTAACTTTCTGAGCAATGTCTCCGAATGGACCGGTGGCAACGACATCCTTTATCTGGGCGCGGCAATCGGGATCGTGCTGGCAGCGCTCGTTCTACTCCTGCGAACGGTAGACGATTCGATTCAGGAGGAGGTCAGGATGCTCAGGGAAGAACGTGCCCTGGAGCAGCGCACCCCGCCCTCAGAAAAAGAGTAGATTTTCCTCGTGGGTTTTCGGATCCGGTTGCGAAAGATCTGCAGGACACCGCTGATAAGTGTCGAACACGGCGGTGTCGCTGAGGTTCGTCTGAGAATCTGGTGCCAGCCTACAGCCTCAAGAAAAATCCCCATCTGGAGTTGCAGGACGAGCCAGTTATCAAAGCTCACGCCGCGTCTGACGTCTTCGTTCACTACCGAACTCACTTGTCAGATCGCGTCGTAACAACCTGTCTCGACGTCGCCCATTCTCTGAAGAACTCGAGTGCATTTGCCCGGTTTTCGCGCTCACCAAATCGGGAGCCAACCGGTTTCGCTACGCGAAGTCTGTTTTGAAAATCAGCTTGCTAGAGTTCAGCCGATGGATTTCCTCGGTCAAGCACCGACACCAACGCGCTACCGCCGAGATGCCGGGTAACAAGCGACGCCAAATCGTCGCTGGCTATGCGGGTGGCCTCAGGATCGAGCGGAGGGATCGATTCGGTCACCAGCACCGCGTCGGTCGTCAGCGGCGTCAACATGGTGCGCTCAGCTTCCCGCCAGTTCCAGCATGAGCAGATGACCCCTTCGTCATCCTTATAGATCACCGCTCCGGCTGGTGGCGGCTCGGGCCTGTCGGCGCCGATCGGCACGAAATGCTCGTCGCCAACTGCACGCGTCAGCCGCACATTGCCGCTCAGCTTCGCCAAGTCTTCTCCGCCCACCGGGAGCTGGTGCCGCAGTGAGATCGTGTTGTAGAGATCGACCAGCGGATTGATCGGCCGCAATCGCCCCGATTGCGCCGATCGAAGCATGCTTTCGATCGACGAGCGGTACTTGGACGGCTTCACGCCAAATTGCGCGAACGCCGCGCGCCACGGCGCCACCGCTGAATGTTGGCTAACTTCACCCGCGTTCACCGAAGCGGCTGCCCGTGCGATCTCGATCTCCAGCATCGGCCAGATTTCCGGATCGTCGACCGTGTTGTCCACACCTCGCACAACTGCAATTGCGACCGTCGCTTCGGGAAACAGCACAAGAAAATCAGGTTCGAGCAGCAGGATCGTCATGGGAGACACCTCTGGGGAACGATGGCATTCCAGCGTTCAGGCTGGAACGATCAGACCAAGACTACTCGTGAATCCGTGGATAAACGACTTCGATCCCACGGGCCCAATCTCTCCGGCGGCGATCAATCCCGCTAGCGGCATCCCAGGGAATCGCCGTTCGATTGCGGCCGCATCATGATGTGGAACGTCGAACAACGAGGTCCCACGCCCGTTGCAGGATGCCAGCAGCCCCGCCACCGGCACCCGGCCACCCAGCCGAAGTTGCGCCTCCAGCAGCGTCGCCATCAGATCGAGATCGGCCGTCGCAGCGTCTCGGAGCTGAAACTGGATCGTCTGACCAACCCGCGGTCGGGCGCCCAGGGCGATCGCGCCCGATTCTCGCTTCACCCCGATCACATTGCGAATTAGGAAATCGCCCCGACCGAAGTGCTCGCGGTACTCATTTGCCGCCAAACCCGCCACCAGGTGATCGCGTGCTTCTTGCTGCATATCGATCGGAAGCGTGTTCAGCGTTTCGGTAAGCATCTGCAGGGCCGGTCGATTCGAGATCGACTCGATCCACTTCTCATCGACACCGGTGATCGTCCAGGTATCGCCGATCGGCTCGCACCCTTGAGAGACGATCGGCAGAATGTCGAATTCTCCGCCAATCGAGAGTCCCACGCCGCCGTCGTTGTAAATTCGGCCGTTGAGCATGACCCACGTCTGATTCTGTCCAGCACCTGGGGCCAGCAGCCCTCCGATGATCGGCAATCCCGGATACGCGGCGTTGAGCTGCTCGACCAGCAAGGCACCATCCATGCGAAACGGATCGGCAAGCACCGTCCAACCGTTCACCAGCGCCGGATCGACGCCGATACGCTCGGCCAGTCCACCGTCCCGCGCATCCTGCAGCATCCCCTGCGTGAAGCGCACCGGTCGCAGGATCGCGCCCGGCAACTCGAGCGACAGCAGTGAGATGGCCGGCTCGTGCTCCATTTCTGCGCCACGACCGATCACGCCGCTGCTGGAGCAACCAATGACGATCATCGAACCCGCGTGATGCCAAACTGCTTCGGCGATTTCCGGCAGGTTTTCGTCGAACGCGGCCGACGCGAAGACATAGATCGCGTCCGGAACTATGTCGCGAATGCCGTTCAGCGCCATATCGAGCGCCATCTGCCAGTCACGGCTGATGCCTACTGATGACCTCGCTAAACCTGGGCGTTTGCCACCGTCGTTCAAAGAGGAGCCGGAACGAGAAACTGGGGAAGGTCCAAATGCGCTCATGCCCAAAAGCCTACCAGACCCACAGCGTCTGCCTCTTACAAATGCCGGAGATAGGACTCGGGATCCTCAAGAAACGATCGCATGATCTGCACATGTTCGAGTGACTCATACGCTGCGGGCCGAATCTCCCCCCCAACGAAGCTCAGGATCGTGGCGTTTGGCAACGCGAGCAGAATGGGCGAATGTGTGGCGACCATGAACTGCGAGCCGTCCTGGGCCATGGCCTTCAACATCGACAGAAAGGTCAATTGTCTTGCGGGAGACAGCGGAGCTTCTGGCTCGTCGAGCAGATAGATCCCTCCAGGTTTGCATCGGACGGCAAAAAGCTCGAGAAATTGCTCACCATGCGAACGGGTATCGAGACCACGAGCGCCGTAACGCACGTCGATCGCGATGGCCTGTCCAGTCAGCACACCAGCGCCCAGCGCACGCGCATAGTGAGATCGAGCCAGATCCTGGCGCATTCCTTCCGCTTCTTCCAGTACCTCAGCTTTCAAGCGGTCCATCCGTTTGGTGAACCCGAAGAAATCTTACGCGCGAAAGAAATACCCTCGGCGAGGATGCCGCAGCCGCCAGCGCAGCTTCATTACATCGGCGAGCATTCGACCATGCTCCAGCGTCGGGTCAGTATCCGGATTGTCCGAGCCGATCCCCGGCAGCGAAACCGCGCAAGCGATCCCCTCCAGGAACGTCGATTTTCCGCTCCCGTTCTCTCCCACCAGAAACGTCACCGGAGAGAGAAACCATACCTCGCTACCGAGGTGCGCTCGTATAGCCGGAACGTTGAACGGAAATCGCTCCCGACGCTCCTCTCCGGGATCCAGGAATTTCACTCGTTCGAGAAAAGGCATCGATCAACCAATCAAATGTGACACCACGATCGAACAGACTTGACAGGCTAACAGTGTTAGCATATTATGCAGCTAACATCGTTAGCCTGGAGGGTGGAAATGCACATGACCGAATTCTCGCAGCAGTCGACCATCGACCGCATTCCCTGGCATCGTCTCGGATGGGGCGTTGCGGCAGCAACGCTACTCGTAGGTACCGCGCTCCAAGTGCATCAGCACGGCGGCGGCTGGCTGGCGCTCGGATTCGCCATCTTGCCCGATCTCGGGCTGATCGCGGGAATGGACCACGGATTGCAGAAAGGGCAGCTTGCCCCTCGCGCTGTTCCCTTCTACAACGCCCTGCATCGCTTCATTGGACCCATCGCACTTGCGTTCCTGATATATACCGGGGTGTTGCCCTCAGTCTGGCTTGCCGCCGCGCTTGCTTGGGCGTCGCACGTCGCCATCGACCGAGCTGTCGGCTATGGCTTGCGAGGGTCCGATGGATTTCAGCGAACCTGAGCTTCAGTCTCCGAGGCAGCAGCAAATCGTCGAAACCGCCTTCCGACTCCTTGCGTCCGAAGGACCGGACGCATTGACAATGCGCCGTCTTGCGGCCGAACTCGGCATTAAAGCGCCCTCACTCTACAAGCACTTTCCCGATAAGCAGGCGGTCGAAGCGGCGCTTATCGATCGCGGTTTTCTCATCTGGGGCAATGCTGCGCGTCACGCCATTGAACAAGCGGGTGATCCGCTTGCGAACCTGGCAAACGCGTATCGTTCGATGGCGGTCGAAGGGCCCCACCTTTATCGTCTGATGACCGAAGGCACACTCGATCGCGCACGCCTGACCCCCGGCATCGAAGATTGGTCTGCCGAACCATTGGGCGCACCCTTCTCGGATCCCGAAACCGCGCGGGCATTTTGGGCATTTCTGCACGGCATGACCATTCTCGAGATCGACTGCCGGTTTCCTCCCGGGGCCGATCTCGATCGCAGCTGGAAGCAGGGCGTAGCCGCGTTCTCCGCGTCGGTGCGAGCTTAGGCGACCTGGAGCGTGCGATCCACCTTGGGGAGCAGCGCGATGTCCAGCACTTCGTCGAGGGACGCCACCTGGATGAGCTCGATACCGGCTTTCACCACCTCAGGTAGCTCGGAAAGATCCTTCGCGTTGCGCTTCGGCAGCAAAAAGGTTTTGATGCCGCCCCGATGCGCTGCCAGCGTCTTTTCACGAAGTCCACCGATCGGAAGCACTTTGCCGCGCAACGTGATCTCGCCGGTCATCGCGACATCCTTACGCACTTTGCGCCCGGTCAAAGCGGAAATCAGCGCCGTGGCAATTGTGATTCCCGCGGACGGGCCGTCCTTTGGAATCGCGCCTGCTGGAATGTGCACGTGAATGTTGTGCTTGTCGAAAAAGCCCGCTTCCAGGCCAAACTCGCTCGCATGTGAGCGCGCGTAGCTGATCGCAGCGCGACCCGACTCCTGCATAACTTCGCCGAGCTGGCCGGTCAGAATCAGGTCGCCCTTGCCTTCCATGACCGTCACCTCGATCGAAAGCAGGTCTCCTCCAACGCTGGTCACTGCCGCGCCGGTCGCCACCCCAACCTCATCCTGCTCTTCCGCCAGACCGAATTCGTAGCGCGGAATACCAAGATAGGTTTCGACGGTATCGCTATTGATGACGATCAAATCGGGTGGATCGTCTCCCGCCAGCTTCCGTGCCGCTTTGCGGCAGAGTGAGCCGATCTCGCGTTCCAGATTGCGCACGCCCGATTCGCTGGTATATTCCCGAATCACCCGAAGCAACGCATCCTCGGTCAGGATCAATTGCTCGAGCGTCACACCATGCGACTCCATCGTTTTGGGAACCAGATAGCGCTTGGCGATCTCCAGCTTTTCGACTTCGGTATAGCCAGGAACCTCGATGACCTCCATACGGTCGCGCAGCGCCGGAGGAATCGGTTCGAGCATATTGGCTGTCGTGATGAAAATCACTTTGGAGAGATCGAACGGAACTTCCAGATAGTGGTCGGAAAAGGTGGAATTCTGCTCGGGATCGAGCACTTCCAGCAATGCCGACGAGGGATCCCCTCGGAACGCATCGGAGCCGACCTTGTCGATCTCATCCAGCACGATCACCGGATTCCGGCTCTTGGCATCGCGGACCGACTTGATCACCCGTCCTGGCATCGCGCCGACATAGGTGCGCCGGTGCCCGCGGATCTCGGCTTCGTCCCGCACGCCGCCCAGCGACATACGCACATAGTTGCGGCCAATCGCCCGCGCAATCGAACGGCCCAAACTGGTCTTGCCGACTCCTGGAGGGCCCACGAAGCAGATGATTGGAGCCTTCTGCTTGTCTCCCGCCAGCTTGCGCACGGCGATGTATTCGATGATGCGGTCCTTGACCTTATCGAGTCCGTAGTGATCGGCCTCGAGGATATCCATAGCCTCTTTCAGATCAAGCCGGTCCTCGGTTTCGATCGCCCACGGGAGCTCGATCAGCCATTCGAGATATCCGCGAATGACCCCGATCTCAGGCGAGAAGGGATGCTGCTGCTCCAACCGCTCGACCTGTACCAGCGCTTTCTGCTTGGTGTCTTCCGGCATCCCGGCTTCTTCGATCTTGGCGCGCAGCTCGCCCGCCAGCGTCTCTTCCGCTGAACCCTCGCCAAGTTCCTTCTGGATAGCGCGAATTTGCTCACGAAGGAAGTAATCTCGCTGTTGCCGGTCCATGCCAGCCTGGGCTTCAGTAGCGATCTGCTGGCGCAGGTTCAGCACGTTGAGCCGCTTCTGGATCATTACCGACAGCCGGTGCAAGCGCGCAACCGGATCGAGAATTTCCAAAAGCTCCTGTCGTTGCGCCGAGGTGAACTCGGGCGAGAAGGCGATCAGATCGGCAAGCCATCCCGGCTCTTCGACACTCTGCACCATTGCCAACACTTCTTCCGGAACGTTCGGAAGCATGGCAATGTAATGCTCGACCTGCTCCACCACCGCCGACATCGCAGCTTCGGAATCGCTCGATCCGGATACCGCATCGTCGTGACGCGAAACCCGCGCCACCAGATACGGATCTTCCTGGATAAGCTCTTTGACGACCCCGCGCGCGACCCCCTGGAGGATGACATGCGGGGTGCTGCCCGGAGGCGAGATACGCTGCCCTACTTCGGCAATGACACCGACAGTGCACAACTCGAATTGAACGCTTTCATCCTGGTTTTCCGGAGTCCATCCCCCCGGTTCGTCTGCGTCCGAGCTCGGAACCGTCTCTGCCTCCAGCAGGAGGTCGGAAAAGAGCGGCGCAAACTCCGACTCGGCATTCTCACCGCTCAGGCTCTCCTGCACCATGCGTTCGGTGAGCACCAGCACTTGCCGCAATGGCATACGCAAGCATCGGTCGATGACCATGGCCGACTCGTCGTCCTCGATGGGATACGGGATCGACATGTGGGGAAGCAAAAAGGTTTCGTCCACGACGAGCACCGGCAATGCAATCGGCCGGCGGCGCGGAGTCTTGGTCGCACTTTTGCGCACCCGTTTCGGCTTGGGTTGAGCGAGAGGAGCATCATCGCTCGGAACGACGGTTTCGTCGCTCGCAGTTGAATTGGATGGCATTGGGGCTATCCGATGCGTCTAGGCTACCAGCTGGAACCGCGCGTTTTCGTGCCAGCGGAGATGGTCAAAGGCTAAAAACGAACTGTCTGCATTGGCGCTGCACGCGTTCGTCCAATCCGTAATTCTAGCCCCTCCCCTCGGACCGGGCTAGCATAGCGAGCTTGCGCAGGTGGGTTTAGCGCAACTGTTCACGGAAGGTGGCTACGCTTCGGCTCGCGAACGCGACGGCGGCCCGCACCAGGAAGTGTCATTCGAATGACAACGAATGCCATTCCAAGGGCAACCTATCTGAAACCCTTAAGGCGCGAGTCGCACGATCTGCCAGCCGTTGACTTCAAGGGTGTACTGCACGCGGTCATGCAAGCGGCTGGATCGTCCCTGCCAGAACTCGATGCGCTCCGGCGATACGCGGAATCCACCCCAGGTCTCCGGGATCGAAACCTCTCCCCCCTCGAACCGTTCGGTCAACGCCGCCATCTCGAGCTCCAACGTCTCGCGCGTCGCCACTGGCTGGCTCTGCCGCGCAATGTTGGCCGCAATCTGGCTGCCACGCGGGCGGCTATGAAAATAGTCTGCGGTTTCCTGTCGGCTGGTCGGGGTGACGGTTCCTTCGAC
>JBBQPB010000012.1:0-15711 GCA_038331435.1 Thermomicrobiales bacterium
AGCCGGAATACCGGTGGTCACGGGTGCTGGCACTGCGCAATCCATGAGGCTCGACGCAAGCGAATGGATTCGCATTAAACATGGCGCGCGGTTCGAATGCGGGGGGATGGAAGTTTCCGCGGTGCGGACCTCGCACGATGCTGCCGAATCGCTCGGCGCGGTCGTGCAACTGGGTGACCTGACCGTGGCGGTCTTTACCGATATGGGGGAATGGGACAGCGTGACGGTTGATGCGATGTCGCGGGCCGATGTGATTGTAGTTGAGGCCAACCACAACATCGATATGCTGAAACGCGGGCCTTATCCAGCGCATTTGAAACGGCGCGTGTTGTCACCTATGGGTCACCTCTCGAATGACGAGTGCGGACGCTTGACAGAAACGGTACAGGAACGCTCGGGCAAGAACGCGTCAATTTACCTTGCGCACCTTTCTGAGACCAACAACTCGCCTGGGCAGGCAATAACCGATGTGGCGTCGTTCGGTGGTTGGCAATCCGATGGACTCACTGCCCTCCCCCGTGGACGTGCGCTCGATCTATTGGGAAACGGGCCCACAAGCCGGCGGCCGCCAGTCGAAGTGCAGCAACCACTCTTTTCGGTCTCTCCTCACGGAGAGCCACACCTTGGCATTGATTGACGGCATTGCCTGCGTTTGAATTGGGAGGCATCCGATGTCCACCGTCCTATTAATGCATGATCGATTAGCGACGTCGATGTTGCTGTTCATGGCGGCGATCGGAATCTGGGGTCTTTTCATGTATTTCACCGGCGGTGGAATCACGGGAAGCTTTAGTGGCGCGCTGGCGATTGGCGAGGTGCTTATCCTGGCCCAGGTTGCTTTCGGCGTCATCCTCTACATCAAAGGGTTTCGGCCAGAATCGTCAATTCATATTCTGTACGGCCTGACAGCGGTGATCGCTTTGCCGTTCATCTGGAGTTACATGCGCGAGCGCGATGCACGGCAAGCGTTGCTCATCTTCAGTTTTGGTGCGCTCTTCGTTGCTGGGCTGGCGGTTCGTGGAATGACGACCGGCTCCTGAGCACCGGCTGATTTCACGACCGACGAATGTACGAACACCCCGAAAACCAAACGCCATTGCTACACGTCTTTAGTGACAACCCGACACAGTGAATTCTGGTGATTTGCTGATAGGAACAGGGGTTTCGAAGGACGTTGACAACGCTACGTCGCGAGCGTACAATCTGACCGTACAGTCCGAAAGATACGTTCGCGACGGCATGGGAAATCGCGTAAGGAGTGGGAGTGGAAGGCAGTTCCCGCGATTACCAACCGGTAATCGATCAGGCATTGCAGGTGGTCTATAGCCATCATCACCGTCTGATTAGCCAGCTTTACCCAAGCGCCTTCGAGCCACTATCGCTCGATGCTTTGCGCGATGGTCCGCTTGGTCGAGATCTTGGTAAGCTCGATCGCCTCGCCCGAGGCGAAGTACGTGAGCAGAAGGATCATGTACTGACGGCGATCGATTCGATCGTTCAGCTTTTGTTCTGGCCGGCAGCCGCAGATGACTACACAGTGCCACGCTCGTTCTGGGATTCAGAGCTGGGCCGTATGCTGGCGCTGGCAAAATTCAGGGCATTCGAACCGAACGAGCTGGTCTCGATCGGGAACGCTGCCCAACAGCTCAATGTCACCCGCCCCACCATTTACTGGTGGATGGATGATCGGACCCTCAGTTACGTCAAGGACGATATGAGCGGCCGAACGTTCGTGGTGCGAAAGGATATCGAGAATCTCAAGCGGGTCGCCGCCGAGCTCGGCGCGCCGGAATAGCGCGCATCTTCAAAGAGAAACTCCTTCAGCGGCGCCGAAAGGCGCCGTTTTTCGTTGGCTATACAACGAAAATCGGCGGTTTGGTTATTTTGGAGTTGCAACGCGATGTGGCTCTTTGTCGGGCAAGTTGAGTGCGATGACGAGGAAAGACACTACGCTGTTCCAAGAGTGCTGGTTCGGGACAGCGGTATGGTTCGAGGGTGACAGGTTCGACTTATGGCCGTGGCCTCTTGACCTTGAGCCTGCCTGGTGTCAATAAAGGTCGTGAGGTTCAGTACCGGCGGTCGGTGATTTACCGGTAATCAACCGGGATGCGTTGGGAAAGGCGAGCGACGATTTCGTAGCCGATGGTGCCGATGGAAGCAGCTTGCTCGTTTGCCGAAGGAGCGCCCGAATCGGGAGGTCCGATAACGGTGACTTCGTCGCCGACGTTGATGTCGAGCTCGGGCGGAATACCGACCGAGCATTGGTCCATCGAAACCCGTCCTCGCACGGGAAGCCTGCAACCCTTGAACCCGACCCAACCCAGATTCGAAAGCGCCCGGGGATAACCGTCCGCGTAGCCAATTGGCAAAAGTGCGATTTGCTCGTGCTCGGTGGCAACGTACGTCCCACCGTACCCCGTACGGTCGCCCGGCACCATGCGCACAATATGCTGAACGGTCGCGCGCCATTCGAGGGCGGGTTGCATGCCGTCGAGCAGGTTGACATGTTCCGACGGCGGTATGCCATACAGGCAAATACCAGCGCGGACCATATTCAGGTCGGCCGATCGATTACGGAGAAGCGCTGCGCTGTTGCTGATATGTGCGATTTCAGGCTGGATCCCGATCTCCGAGAGAGTAAGGCGCGCATTTTGGAAGATTCCCAATTGCTCGTCCATGCGGTCCGTGGACGCCTCGTCCGATTCGGCAAAGTGGGAGTAAATGCCTTCCAGGCGGACTCTGGGGTGGCCGTCGAGAAGCCGGCCCAGCGAGGGAGCTTCGTTGATTCCCACGCCAAAGCGCCGCATGCCGGTATCAATCTTCAGATGCACGACGAGCGGGTGGGCGGGCGGCGCTTTTTCCAGCGTGACCAACAATCTCTCCGCCTGGACCTGGTCACCTATCCCAATCGCGACTCCCAGCCCTGCCGCGATCGGCGCCTCCGAAGGATCCGAGGAGCCAAGCACCAGGATTGGACTGCTGATCCCAGCTTCCCGAAGTTCGCGGGCCTCTGCCACCGTGGCGACGCCGAGATGAGATGCCCCGCCACGCAGGGCCGCGCGGGCTGAGTTGATGGCGCCGTGGCCGTACGCATTAGCCTTGACGACTGCCATGAGCCGCGTACCCGGCGAAAGCTGTCGCTGGATAATCGCCGCGTTGCGTTCGATGATGCCTCCATCGACCATTAGCCGGGTGGGCCGGCGACCGGTAATGGGCACATCGAGGTCAGGCATTTCAGTCTTCGTCTTCGACGCTCTCGGTCACGATGAGTTTGACCAGATCCTTGCGAGATACGATGCCGACGATTTTGTTGGCTTCAGTGACGACCGGCACCGGGTTTACATTGTGGTCGATCATGATGGTGGCCAGATCGAGCACGGTGGCGTCCTGGTCGATATTAACGACGGGGGAGGTCATCAGCTCGCGTGCGGTGGTGGCCAGAACACGACGCATTTCGTGATCGAAGTCGCTTGCATCATCGTGGGTTTCGCGACTCCAGGGAAGTCGAAGTTTTCCCGCCTGAAAGTAGCCACCCAGAAATGACACCGTCTCGGGAACATCGACTTCGGCTTTGCGGGTAACCAAGTCCGATTCGGTAATGATGCCAAGCAGCTCGCCATCGTCCACAACCAGAACACCCGGCACATCACTCCTCACCAACATGGCCGCTACGGTGCCAACAGTATCGTCTGGCGACACCACGGGCACCTTTTTGCGCATGATCGATGCGACGCTGACTTCATCCTGACTCACGGTTATCCTACGCTTTCTCTTTCGAGCTCTGCCAACACTTTGGCAATGGCTTTCGGCAGATCACTCGCAACTACTCCAAGGGTCGAAAGCTCCTGGGTCAGGCGCAGCGCTGCTTCTGTGCCAGCATAGATGGCAAGCGATACCGCGTCGACCGGATTCAACCCCTGGGCAAGAAACGCCCCAATGGAACCAGAAAGCACATCGCCGGTGCCGGCCGTCGCGAGGGCTGGCGACGCGGTTTCCACCGTGCGTACGGTCTGACCGTCACTTACATAGGCTTTTCCAGCTTTGAGTACCACGGTCTGATTCCACGCCAGTGCCGCGTCTCGCACCGCTGCGGCCGGATCTGCCAGGATGAGGTCAGCATGGCGAATGCTCAATACCGCAAGCTCCCCCACATGTGGGGTGAGAATGAGCGAACGCGGAGCAACCTTGTCCCACCACGACTCTCGTTCCGAAAGCCAATGCAGCGCGTCTGCGTCGACCACCGCTGGTGTTTCTCCTCCGATAATTGCGCCCTTTTGTTGTGCCATGGGCTCAAGCGATCGCGACCCAAAGCCCATCGATCGGGAACCCGCGTGGCTCGTTTCTCCAAACAGGCCAGCAAGCAACGCATATGCCGATTCGTCACGCGACAGTCCGGGACCGACGACGATCGCTCTGGATTTCTCGACCTGTGGCGAAATGAGCTCGATCGCTTTGTGGACTCCCTGAATGGTGTCGCTTTCCGGAAGTGGCAGAAAGACCGCTTCCGGAACGAGCGCCGCAGTCGCACCGACCGACGAGCGTGAGATCGCCAGGCTGACGATTCCCGCGCCGGAACGGGCAGCGCCCATCGCAGCGAGCGCAGGCGCACCGATGTAACCAGGCGATCCGCCGACGATCACCAGTCCGCCTACTCCCCATTTGTGGGCGAATTCATCCCGTTTGGGTAGGAGCGAGAGCGCCATCGCACGATCGATAAACTCGACCTTCAGGCTCGATGTCATGTTTGATGAGTTCCCTTCAACGCGACCACAATCGCCATCGCGTCCGTTCGTGAATGCGTGATGGAGACGCTAAATTCTGTTAGCCCAAGCAGCTCGGCGCGCGCCTTGGCATCGCCGTGCAGCACCAACACCGGCTTGCCTCGGCGATTGACCTGAGTTTCCATTTCGCGCCACTTGATACCGCGAATGCCGGTGCCAAGCGCTTTAGAGGTTGCTTCCTTGACGGCAAAGCGTCCGGCAAGCTCTTCGGTCCGGTTTCGGAATCGCGATCGCTCGTATTCGGTGAAACAGCGATTGAGAAAGCGTTCGCCAAAATCATCGAGCACGTGTTGGATACGGGCGATCTCGATGGTGTCAATGCCAACAGAGATCGCGCCGGATTTGTCTGCATCGAATTCCGGCAGGTAGATCATGCAGCGCTCCCCGTGCGAGGTCCTGCGACGCGGTATCGATCCAGAAAGTCAGTCCGAGCTGACGTGAAAGTCCCGGCTGCGATCGACGCGCGCATCGCTTCCATCTGACGAACAAGAAAGCGGAGATTATGGACCGAGGCGAGTCTGAGCCCGAGAATTTCGCGGGCTCGGAACAGATGATGCAGATATGCCCGGTCGAAATGCTGGCAGGTTTCGCAGTCGCACTCCGCCTCAATTGGCGTGAATGCTTCGCGGTGGCTCCGGTGCAGGAGATCGATGCGACCGTCCGGGGTAAACACCGAACCGTTGCGGGCAAGCCGGGTAGGAAGCACGCAATCGAACATATCGATCCCTTGGGCGACCCCATTCCAGAGGTCTTCTGGCGAGCCGACACCCATCAGATAGCGCGGCTTCTGCTCAGGGAGCTCCGGAATAACGATGTCGAGCATTGCGGCCATCTCGGCTTTGGTCTCACCCACGCTCAAACCGCCGACCGCGACTCCGGAAACATTTGATGCAGCGACGAATTCAGCGCTGACCTTGCGCAGTTCGGGTTCCATGCCGCCCTGGCAAATTCCGAAGAGCACGCCTTTTCTCGGTCGATCTGATTCGGCAAGCGCAGCGACGCAGCGTTCCAGCCAGCGGTGGGTTCGCATGGTGGCTTCGTAGATCCTGTCCGGTTTGGCAGGCAATCCGACCAAGTGATCGAGCGCCATCATGATGTCGGAGCCGAGCTGTCCCTGGATGTCGACGGCGCGCTCCGGAGTGAGCATGTGTAACGAACCGTCGATGTGCGATCGAAAGCGGACGCCGTCCTCGGTGACCTTGGCTTGCTGTGCCAGTGAGAAGATTTGAAATCCACCACTATCCGTCAGGATCGGACGTTTCCAGCGCATGAACGCGTGTAGACCGCCTGCTTGATCGATGAGATCGGGCCCGGGACGGAGCATCAGGTGATAGGTATTGGCCAGAACGATCTGCGCGCCCAGCCGGTCGACCTCGTCCGGATGCAAGGTTTTGACGGTCGCCTGGGTGCCAACCGGCATGAAGACGGGCGTCTCGATCGGACCGTTACGTGTGTGGATCACACCGAGCCGCGCCCGGGATTGTGCGTCGGTCGCGCGCAAGTCGAATGAAAAGTCGCTTCCGGTAGGACCGGAAGCGACGGAATCGGTCGATAGGCTTGGGACGGACTCTTCAGCGAACAATCGGTCGCGTTCTCGCAGGGTAGTCAGCACCAGGCGTTATCGCGGCTGGTTGTATCCCGCCTGCAGGCGGCGGTTACGTGCTCGTTGAACCGCGTCAGCACGATCTGCGCCATTCGAGGCGGCTGACGCAGTCGACTTGGACGCCCCGTTCGAGGCGGCTGCCTTGATCGTCGGTGCTTCTCCAACGTTGTCCATGAAGGAAACATCTGCCAACGGGTCGGCCTTTGAAGCGACTGGCTTGACTACTTCGACCTTCGCGGTCTTGGAGCCTGTGGTGGTTGATTTCGCCGTGGCAACGGAAGAAGACTTGGACGTTGTCGATGTCGACGAAGTCGACTTTGCCGCGGTTGTGGCCTTGGAACCACTCTTGTTCACTGAGCTGGTGGCACTTTGGGCAGTCTTTTTGGCCGAGTTTGCTTCCTTTTGCAGTGTGCTGGTCACTCCGCTGAGTTCGCCCTTGACGCCAGCAATTTCACGATCGACCTGGCTGCGCAGCTCACGAACATTCACGCCGGCCTCGCGCTCGAACTCGCCCTGGAGATCGGTGGTCATGCGCTTGGCATCTCGAAGTAACTTGCCCGCCTGGCCCGCGAGCTCCGGAAGACGATCCGGACCGAAGATAATGAGTCCAACGATCGCGATGATCACGATCTCTTGAACTCCCATTCCCAGGAAACCCATATCGATTGGTCCTCATTCTCAATTGGAATTCAACGCTCGGGTCGGCTAAGTGTTGTCGGCATGAGCGCCGTGAAGTATAGCATTGGCAGTTCCGGCACTCCTGCCTTTTGGAGAGCTGTTTCGAAACGGAAAGGACGCGTTCGGTCGGAGCATGAAAGCAATTGTTGGGCTCGGGAATCCGGGAAGTCACTATGCGGGAACTCGGCACAACATCGGATTCATGGTGGTCGATCGGCTGGCCGCGTTGCATAACGCGCCGACGGCGAAGTCCCGTTTCAAGTCGCTGGTGACGGAAGTGACGATCGGAACAGAAAAGGTCGTCTTACTCAAACCGCAGACGTTTATGAACCTGAGTGGAGACGCAGTTCGGCTCATGGGCACCTGGTACAAACTGTACGCGGACGAAATCCTGATCGTTGCCGACGAACTCGATTTACCGTATGGGACATTGCGACTGCGCGAACGCGGGAGCGCAGGAGGTCACAATGGGCTCGCATCGGTGATTCAACAACTGGGCACGAATGAATTCCCGCGACTGCGTGTGGGAATCGGCCGAGGCCGTTCCAGCGCAACCGCGCAGGTGCTCTCAAAATTCTCTTCCGAGGAGCAGCAGGAGTTGCCCTTCGTGATCAACGATGCCGTCGATGCCTGCGGGATTTGGTTGCAGGAGGGTGCGACGTTGGCCATGAACCGAATCAACGCTTCCGCGGCGAAGCCGGTATCCCAGACAGGAGCGGCCAAAAATGTCTGAGTCGAGTCACGCCATCGAGCGAGTTGGTGTGGTGGGTGCGGGCACGATGGGAAGCGGCATTGCCCAGGTGATAGCCCAGGCAGGCATCCCGGTAACGATGGTCGATCGCCGCGAACAGGACTTGAAACGCGGCTTGGCGACGATCGCGAAGAGTCTCGAACGGCTGGAGAAGAAGGGCGCGCTCGACGCCGACGCAAGTGCTTCGATTCGAGCGCGGATCTCGATTTCCATCGATACGACCTCATTGACGGGAGCGGAGCTCGTCATCGAAGCAATCTATGAAGACCTTGCTGCGAAGTCCGAGCTCTTCCGCGCGCTCGATGCCATTGTCGCCTCAGAGGCGCTGCTTGCCAGCAACACGTCGTCGATCTCGATTTCTGCTTTGGCGGCGACGGTATCTAACCCAGCGCGCTTTCTCGGTTTGCATTTCTTCAATCCAGTGCCGGTGCTCCCACTTGTGGAGGTCGTCAAGGGCTTGCAGACGTCCGATGTGACCATCGAGCGGGCGACCGCGTTTACGATTGCGATTGGAAAGTCTCCGGTTCTTGTGCAAGACGCTCCAGGATTTGCAGTCAATCGTATCCTGGTGCCGATGATCAACGAAGCGGTGTTCGCATTCAGCGAGGGAGTTGCCGGACGGGACGCCATCGACGCCGTGATGACGCTGGGTGCGGGACACCCGATGGGACCGTTGGCGCTTGCCGATTTGATTGGACTGGACGTTTGCCTTTCGATCATGCAAGTGCTGCACCGCGATCTGGGAGAGGACAAGTATCGACCGGCTCCCCTCCTTCGGCGGATGGTCGCGGCTGGTAAGCTGGGGCGAAAAGTCGGCGAAGGGTTTTATGTCTACGAAAGGGCGTCATGAGTGTCGGCAAACGCGATACCGATTCGAATGCTGATTGCGAAACCGGGTCTCGACGGTCACGATCGGGGCGCCAAAGTTATGGCGCGCGCATTTCGGGATGCCGGGTTCGAGGTGATTTATACCGGACTCTTCCAAACGCCAGAGATGATTGCCAACGCGGCGCTGCAGGAAGATGTCAGCGTGGTTGGATTGAGCATTCTTTCCGGCGCGCACATGACGCTCTTTCCGCGCATCATGGAAGAGATAAACGCGCGCGGGCTCGACGATGTGCTGGTTGTCGCTGGGGGGACGATTCCAGAGGAGGACCGACCAGAGATTCTGGCGATGGGCGTCTCAGCGATTTTTGGGCCCGGCACGTCGATGGCGGCTGCGATCGATTACGTCCGCAAAAATGCACCCAGTCGGTCCAGTGTCGTTTCCTGACCCACTGATCGAGCAGGCCCTCGCCGGTCATCAACGGGCAATTGCTCGCCTCGCCTCGCAGATCGAAAACGAACCAGGCGCCGCTGAAGCGATTGTTTCAGCGCTCTATCCATATTCAGGCAAAGCTCACATTCTTGGTATCACCGGGCCGCCGGGTGCGGGCAAGAGTTCATTGTTGTCCGGATTGGCTAAGGTGTACTCGGCGCGAGGCAGTCGGATTGCCATTATCGCAGTCGATCCCAGCAGTCCCAAGTCCGGCGGGGCGACCCTGGGAGATCGGATTCGCATGTCGGATTCTGCGCTGGATCCTAACGTCTTTGTGCGTAGCCTGGCTTCACGTGACCGAAGTGATGGCTTAGCGCCCGCGGCGGCCGACCTGACGGTGCTTTTTGATGCGGCCGGGTATCACTACGTTGCCATTGAAACCGTTGGCTCTGGGCAGGACCAGCTCGAGATTGCCGATTTGGTGCACACGACGGTGCTGGTCCAGATTCCTGGAGCGGGAGATTCGGTGCAGCTCCTCAAGGCTGGCGCTATGGAAATTGCTGATATTTATGTGGTCAACAAGGCCGATCTTCCGGGTGCGCAACGGGTATCTCGGGATATACGGACCATCCTTGGACTTGCGCCAGGTGCCATGGATTCATGGGCGCCACCAATCGTGCTCACATCATCAGTCGACGCCGCCGGATTCGACACGCTGGCTGACGCAATCGACCGGCACTTTGCGTTTCTACAATCGGCGGAGCTGATGGGCGAGCGAAAGCGCCGCATTGCTCGCTCAGAACTCAAACGCGCAGTGGCTCGAAAGGTGAAGTTGAGGGACGGCGGGATCACTGCCGCACTCATCGACCAGCTCATCTTGCGGTCGACGACACCGGATCACGCCGCGGATGTATTCCTCAGTGACTTGGCTCAGGACACTCCCGAGCGCTGAGCCGCAGCCCGGTTCGCGATGAGCCCCGCCATCACGCCAGCTCCGATGCCGTTGTCGATATTCACCACTGCAATCCCCGGCGAACATGTTTGCAACATGGTGGTGAGTGCCCCCAATCCGTCGCCACCGAAGCCATAACCGGTGGAGGTTGGCAGCGCGACAACCGGCAACGGTACAAGACCAGAAACCACTCCCGGAAGAACTCCGTCCATCCCAGCGGCCACGATCAAGACATCGGGATCGAACATCAGAACTTCGCGCAACGGCTGCACCAATCGATGCAGACCGGCGATGCCCATGTCGAAGCGAAGACAGGTCTGACAACCCATTTCGGTCAGGACAGCGCAGGCCTCCAGTGCTTGCGGTCGGTCGGATGAGCCGGCGGTCAAGATACCTACCCGGCCACCGTTTACCGGATGCTCGGAACCTGGCTCAAATGCCACAAGGGTGGCTCCGGTGTGATCATACGTTGACGCTATCTGCAATGCCTTCAGGGCTTCCGAAATCGAGCTCACGTGCATCGGGTCGACGCGTGCAACCAGGGCACGCCCCTCGACGGCTACCAACCGGCGAACTGCGGTCACGATCTGGTCGAATGTTTTTCCTTTGCCGTAGACGACTTCTGGCGCACCAGTGCGTCGCCGGCGGGAGGGGTCGATCCGCACGCCCGACTCCTCGGAAATGCTGTCCTGGTTCTGTAGCGCCTGGAGCAAGTCGTCGAAAGGATCTACGAATGTCACGTCGGCGCCCCTACGATTGCCTGCTCGATGACGGCATCCAGATCGATTCGGCTTTCAGCATTCGGCTCGATTTTGAAGAAACCCAGGAACTCGATATTACCTGCGGGGCCTTTGATAGGCGAAGGAATGAGTCCGGTAAGCTGCATGCCATTCGCTTCCGCGCTCGCGACAACTTCCCGCAGAATACGCGCATGAACGACGTTGTCGCGTACGACACCGTTCTTGCCCACCTCACCCTTGCCCGCCTCGAATTGTGGCTTGATGAGCGCGACCGTTTCGGCCCCGGGCGACGAGATACGCGTTACCGCCGGGAAGAGCTTCGATAATGAGATGAACGACGCATCGATAGTGGTGAAGCCTACTGCCATGGGAAGCGATTCGAGGTATCGTGCATTGGTGCGATCCATCACAACGACCCTGGGGTCGTTGCGCAACTCCAGAGCAATCTGTCCGTAACCAACGTCGATGGCGAACACGGAAGCGGCACCACGTTGAAGCATGACATCCGTGAATCCACCGGTGCTCGCACCGATATCGGCACAAACCTTGCCGGTGAGGTCGATTCCGAACTCGGTCATGGCGCGATCGAGTTTTTCGCCGCCGCGACTCACGAAACGAGGCGGTGCCACGAGCGAGATCAGGGTTGTGTCCTTCACTTGCTCTCCAGCTCTGAGTGAAGGTCGATCGTCGACGAGCACAACCCCAGCCAGGATGAGCGCCTGCGCTTTGCTTCGGGTTGGCGCGAGACCCCGCTCGACCATTGCCAGATCCAGGCGTTGGCTCATCGGATGAATGCGCCGTATCCGCTCGTCATATGCGCGTCACAAACTGCGATAGCCAGCGCATCCGCGGCGTCGTCCGGTTGTGGCACATGATCGAGTCCCAGGATGATGCGAACCATCTCCTGAACCTGATTCTTGTCCGCTTTTCCATAGCCGACAATGGATTGTTTGACTTCACTCGGGGTGTATTCACGCACCGGAATGCCGCGTTCGGCTGCCGCAAGCAGGACGACTCCGCGCGCTTGCCCAACCGAGATGGCTGTGGTGACGTTGCGGGCGAAAAAAAGCTTCTCGACTGCCATGACATCCGGATCATGGTCACTCAACAGAAGACGAAGATTTCCATAGAGCTGGAGTAGGCGCTCTGGCATCGAATCGGTAGGAAATGTTTCGGCGATGCCGTAATCGATCATCGCGGGGGTGCCTTCGGCAGTATCAATGACGCCGTAGCCGAGACGGGCCGTTCCGGGGTCGATGCCGAGCACAATCATCGGTTCATCGAATCCGTTTCTGATGGACCTAGCTGGCTTCCGCGAGCAGCTCGTCAGTGAATTCGAGATTGGAGTAGACGGTTTGGACGTCGTCAAGATCCTCGAGCTTTTCGAGCAGCCGGATAACCCGGATGGCTGATGCGGTATCGGGCGCCACCGTAGCTTTTGGCTTCATCACCGGATCGGCGGAATTGACCGAGATACCAGCAGCGATCAGCGCTTCCTGCACGACGTGAAGCAACTGAACCTCGGTGTAAATTTCGATTCCGTCATCGTCGATTGAGACATCATCAGCGCCAGCGTCGATCGCCGCGAGGGCGATCTCTTCCGGGTCAGCCCCCTACGCAACGACCGAAATGAGTCCAACGTTGTCGAACAACCACGCAACACTCCCGTTTTCACCGAGCGTGCCGCCCGCGCGGGTCAGAGTCGAGCGGAGCTCGCCGACCGTGCGGTTGCGGTTGTCGGTCAGGGTGCGTATCACCACCGCAACTCCTGCCGGACCGTAGCCTTCGTAGGAGATTTCATCGTAATTATCGGCACTGCCGGCGCCCGTTGCGCGTTCGATGGCGCGGTCGATGTTGTCCTTGGGCATATTTTCGCCACGAGCTTTCTGAACGGCAATGCGCAATGCCGAGTTAGCATCCGGATCGGGGCCACCCGAGCGCGCGGCGACCGTGATCTCGCGCGCAAGCTTGGTGAAAAGCTGCCCTCGCTTTTGATCGTTGGCGCCTTTGGCCCGCTTAATCGTTGCCCATTTCGAATGTCCCGACATGGAAGTGCTTACCTCTTGAACAGCATCGTGTGTACAACTGGCAAATTATACCAGTTGGCTCGTAGCCGGCGTTTTGTGAACAGTTTTCAGTTGATTGAATTCCGGTTCACCACCTGCTATTCTCTAGGGAATTGCACATCGGCCGAATTCCTGAAAGCGACCGTACCGTCATGGCTGTTTGCTCGGAGCCGAGCAGCGACAATTGAAGAGTTGGCCTTTGACATCCCACGTGCGCCTGTTCGCGGGATGTTTTTTTATGCCATTTACCCGCACTCTCGTCCGGTGCGAAGTAAGGCCGGATGAGGAACGTCAAAAAAGCAGGATTTGAACGATGTCAGATCTTTTGGAAAAAGGTCGCACGCAGGGTTACCTGCTGACTGACGATCTTCTGGCTCTTTTTCCCAACGCGGAAGACCAGATCGAACATCTCGACCAGCTCTATTCATCGTTGGTCACCGAGGGAATCGAGGTTCTGGAGAACGCTCCGGCACATCCGGAGGTGGGCCGACGGCAATCGCACGAAGAGCGACAGGAGCACGTCGAACAACCGTCCGGAGTCGGAGATTCGGTGCGGCTCTACCTGCAGCAGATTGGCGAGACCGATTTACTGACCATGCAGGGAGAGGTCGATCTTTCGAAGCGGATCGAGCTCGGGAAGTTCGCGCTGGCGCAACTCGACGAGGATACGTCACTGTCAGTCGTCGATCGGAAGTCGAAGCACGCCTTGATCGAAGATGGTGAGCGTGCTCGAGCTCACCTCATCCAGGCCAATCTCCGCCTGGTAGTCTCAGTCGCGAAGCGTTATGTCGGACGAGGGATGTCCTTTCTGGACTTGATTCAGGAAGGAAACATTGGGCTCATGAAAGCCACCGACAAGTTCGACTATAAGCGCGGGTTCAAGTTCAGCACATATGCCACCTGGTGGATTCGGCAGGCGATCACACGGTCGATCTCGGATCAGAGCCGAACCATTCGACTGCCAGTTCATGTTGGTGAAACCATCAACCGCGTTCGTAAAACGTCTCATCGGTTGCAACAGATTTTTGAACGCGAACCGACGGCAGACGAGATCGGCAGAGCGATGAATATGACGGATGAGAAGGTCCGTCAGGTGCTCGACGTGAGCCGGCACCCGATTTCGCTGGAAGCGCCGGTCGGCCAGGATGGGGATGCTTTCCTGGGCGACTTCATCGAGGACAGCGCGCTTCCCCAGCCGGTGGAGCTGGCATCGCATCAGCTGCTCAAGATGCAGATCGCGGAAGCGCTCGACAAATTGAGCGAACGTGAGCGGCGAATAATCGTGCTGCGATTTGGGCTCGAGGATGGCAAATTCCGTACCCTGGAGGAGGTCGGACGGGAATTCGGCATTACACGGGAGCGGATTCGGCAGATCGAGGCAAAGGCGCTACGTAAGCTGAGGCATCCGTCGTACAGTCGACAGCTTCGGGGATACCTGGACTAGAATCGAACTCGACGTGTGAATCAAATCAAGGAAACGGCCCAGCGAGATTGAACTGCTCCCCAGAAGTTGGACTGCGAAATGCAGTTCAACATCTTGGGGAGCAGTACTATGTCTGGGCAACGATCGATGTCAGCGGTGCAGTGTGCAGCTGCGGTCACCTTCTTCGAGACCGGGTATGGCCGAGATGCGGTGGCGACTCGGTTGAGCGTGAGTCCAAACGCGGTGCGGAAGTTGCACGATCGGTGGCGCATCTGGGGAGCAGAGGTGCTGGTGCCAAAGCCAACAAAACGGACCATCCCCTTCGAGCTGAAGCGGGAGATCGTTCAGCGGTTCATGGCGGGCGAGACGAAGGTGGCCCTGGCCCAGGAGTACGCGTTGTCGTCGCCGCAGTTGATCCAACGGTGGGCTCGGACCTATCGAGCCGAGGGCGACGACGGATTGCGTCCCAAACCGAAAGGGCGACCGAAACGCAATCCCGAGGCTCCTGTGCGTGCGGAATCCGAACTGGAACGCTTGCAGCGGGAGAACGAACGGCTGCGCGCAGAGGTGGCGTACCTGGGAAAACTGCGGGCCTTGAGCGCCACCGAACGCCGGTAAAGGCGCGGGCGGTGCAGGCGCTCAAGGCGGACTTTTCCCTGTCAGTGCTGCTGGAGATCGCGGGACTGCCGCGCTCGACCTACTTCTATCAGCAGGCTCGGCTGACCCGTTCCGATCCCCATGCCGACCTCGATGTCGCGATCAAGGAGGTGTTCACGCGTACCAAGGGCCGCTACGGGCATCGCCGGATTCATCGGGAGTTGCGCACAGCCGGTCGGATCGTTGCCAAGAAAACCGTGCTCACGCGCATGCGGACCCAAGGACTACTTTGTCAGGTCCGGCGCCGGAAGCGCTTCACCACCTAGCGGGGTGAGGTGGGGGCCACGGCGCCGAATGTGTTGCAGCGAGACTTCACCGCCACGGCGCCGAATCAGAAATGGGTCACCGACCTCACCGAGTTCCGCATCGGAGACGACAAGCTCTACGTCTCCCCGGTGCTGGATCTGTATGACCGGCAGGTCATCGCCTGCACTGTCGGCCGTTCGCCAAGTCTGGCGCTGGCGACCACCGCGTTACGACTGGCGATCGCCACCCTCGGTCCCGCCGATCATCCGGTCGTGCACTCTGACCAGGGGTTCCAGTACCAGCATCGCAGCTGGCGGGGCCTGTTGGGAGCCGTCGGGGCGACGCCCTCGATGTCACGCAAAGGCAACTGTCTCGACAATGCTGTCATCGAGAACTTCTTCGGACATCTGAAAACCGAGCTGTTGCTCGAACCGTTCCCTACCATCGACGCACTGGAAACGGCTATTCATGACTATCTCAGGTGGTACAACACCGAGCGCACCTCCGCGACGCTGAATGGACTGAGCCCGGTGCAGTACCGGGCTCAGTCGCTGGG
>JBBQPB010000013.1:0-15329 GCA_038331435.1 Thermomicrobiales bacterium
CGCCAGCACCAGCTCAGCGGTGTCATCGGCGGGAAGCGCATCGTTCGCGTCTGACCGCAGCTCGATCCGCAGGCGAGAGACCCCGGCTGGGAGCGTGTCCGATGTGAAATCGACCGAGTCGTTGGCGGGGATTGGGATGCCACGCGTTTCCACCTCGACTCCGTTGGCCAAAACCGACACGGTGGCATTGACATCGCGGTCGCTGAAATTGGCTAACCGGGCGAAGACCGCCGTTTCGCTGGCCGTCTCGCCGGCCGAGCGTGCCGTTACTTGCACCACTGCCAGATTAGCGGCACTGGCACGGCCCACCTGCAACAGCTCGATCGGCGCGTTGACCTTCGCGACGATGGAGGGATCGGCCGCTACCGCACCGTCGGTGATGACCACCACCTGATTCTCCAGATCGGGGACCATCAGATTGCCGGTCAATGCAAGCGCGGCATTCAGGTCGGCGCGCCCACCGGGCAATGGAAACGCGCGCAGGCGCTCCTCCAGGGTGCGCAAGCCGCTCCCATCGGTCGCTTCGAATGATTGCACCGATGTGCCGAGCACCATGACTGTGGCGACATCGCCGTCGCGCAGCTCATCCACCCGTTGCAACACCAGCTGTTTGGCCGCTGTGAATCGTTCCTCGCCAGTGTCGGTATCGATCGCCGCCATACTGGTCGATCCGTCGAGCAGGATCACCAGATGTTTGGGATCGGTGCGTTGCGTCAATCCGGCCCAGGCATCGGCCACGGCAGGACGCGCCAGGGCGAGCCCCAATGCCGCCACCGCGAGTAACTGCAGGAGCAAGAGCAGCGAAATGGGCGGCCGGCGGAAACGAGCGTCGTCGGTTGGCGCGGGCGCGACCTGCTGCCAGAAGCGCAGGGTCGGCACCGGTTTTTCCATCGGCGTCGTGTGGCGCATGTGAAAGAAGATGACTAGCGGAATACCGGTCAACGCGAACAGACCGAGCGGTGCCAGCAATTGCATCCCGCTCATCCGACCACTCCCCTTTGCGAAAGCAACCCGAGAACCACGGTCTCGAACGGCCAGTCGGTTTGCAGGGGGATGAGCGGAACCTGCTCCGATTCGCAAACCGTTTCGATGTCTGCCTGCCAGGCACCAATCGCCCGCTCGTAGTCGTCGAGCGCGGCCCGCGTGGGTGTTACTTGCAAGCGGCCAGCATGTTCCAGGTCGATCAGCTCGATGGTAAGCGGTTGCGCTTCGGGACCGCTTGGAAAGCTAAGCGAAGGATCGCGCTCCGCCGGATCGACGATCTGTACCACCGTCGTTTGCCAGCCTCGACTGCGCAGGAGCTGAAACGCGATACGCATTTCCTCCGGCTCGCCCGAAAGGAGATCGGAAAGCACGATCAGAATGCCGGGCCGTTTGCGGGCGCGGGCGTATCGTTCGAGTGATTCGGCGAAGGAGGTCGAACCGGTCGCGTCCAGGTCGGTCAGATATTTGAGCATCGGTGTGACATTCGAGCGGCCATGCGCCGGCCCATATGGCTGACCGAGCTGACTGCTGAACGGTGTGATGGTGAGCCGGTCGAAATGCCAGAGCCCCACATATCCCAGCGACCCCGCTACCCGGCGCGCATAGGTGAACTTGGTTACACGTTCGGGATCGCCAGACCAGTCCATCGAACCGCTGGCATCGATCAGCAGGTGTACCGTGAGCTCGGTGGTGACCTCGCTCAAGCGGACAAACAACTCGCCCAGGCGGCTGTAGATATTCCAGTCGATTCTCCGGAAGTCGTCTCCCTGGGAATAGCTTTTGAAATCGGCGAACTCGGGGGAAGAGCCTCGCCGTTGCGAACGATGCTCGCCCGCCAGCCCGTGCGACACCGACGTGGACGAGAGCAACGTCAACCGACGCAGCCGGGCCAACAGTTCTTCGTCGAACACCACGCGGTCACTGGCCGGGGTCACCGCTGATGAGGACAGGTTAGGCGATCCCGTGAACCGTTCGCGGATGGAGGTCAGCCGGCTGCTCATGAGCCGTTGTCCTTATCGGAAAAATAACTCTCGACGATGGAGCGGTATTCCGCTGGCACGTGGTTGCTATCCGGGCTTGATTCGCCGACCTCTCCCTGGGTGGAAGAACCGCTGCTGACCGTCACACCGGCCCCGGTGCCAAGACTCGAATTGCCGGAATTGCCCCCGAGTTGCACCGTTTGCCCCTTGGGCGAGCGCGGCAGCTCGACGGCGGAATGCGGGTCTTGCGTAGCTCCACTGGTATCCGCGCCGTTGCCAGTTCCATCCGATACGTTCGACTCCGATGGCGCTTTCTGACCGTCGGTTTGATGTTCGAACGCGGCGCCGCCGCTGGTATCGGACGAGGCTGGATCGGACTCACTGGTTTGCCCACCTGCGCCGGTTCCCTGGTTTGGGTCGCCTTGCTGGTCGGCTCCTGCTTGCGCGGGATCCTCCATCGGCGAGCCAGATCCGCCACCTGGTTGCGGCTGGCCGTTGCTCTCGCCCTGCTGCCCCTCAGAGCTGCCTGGGGCGATGGCTTCGGCCGGGGCGCCGCTGCCCGGTTCCCCGCTGGACGTTTGCGGGTTTTCTCCAATCCCGGCTTCGGCGTTTGCACCGGAATTCGAACTCGCTTCGCCCGGCTGGCCCTGTTGTTGCCCGCTGGCGCTGGATGGGTCTTGATCCGAAGCATTGCCTGATTGATCGTTCGGGGATTTCTGCCCGGTATTGCCCGCGTCACTCCCTTGACCCGCTTGGGACGGATTGGACGCAGCCTGGTCGTTTGCCTGCTGCATCGCCTGATCGAGCGCTTCAGACGATTGCACCTGTTGTCCGCTCTGCTCGACCGCATTGGCGAGATCGCGAACCCCCTCCTGGGCGGGCTCGCCCCCCTCCTGCAACCCTTCGGCTGCGTGCTGCGTGCTCTCGGAGAGGGTCTTGTTGCCATCCGACATCTCGGCGGCCGCCTGGCTCAGATCGCTGGACAGCTCGGCCCGTGCCTCGTCGGAGAGTTGATCAGCCTGATTGGCGACATCGCGTAGTTCCTGGGCGGCTTCGGTGTACTTCCCTTGATTGATCAGATCGGCCGCCTCGCGAGTAATCGCATGGTCGGAAAGCGCCTCAGCCAACCGTTCCAGGTCCTGCTGATTGTCGATCGAGGTTTGCACCATCTGCTGCACCTCTTCGACCGTCGGAACATCCTGAACGTCCGCCGCCTGAGCCGGTTGCTCGGGTTGCACAAAGCGCTCCGCCGCCGGAATGAAGGCGGGAACCACATTCGACTGAGTGGGGGGGATCCCCCCACCGGTCCCCCGGGCAAACGCGAGCGCGGCGAACGCGAGTCCCAGCGCGACGGCCATGACAAGCTCGCGCACCGGCAATCGCAAACGGAAGGCGGAATGCTCCTGCGCGGTGGTGATGGCATTGGCCGCATCCGCGACCTGCAAATAGGTCACCCGCGCGAGCGCGCCGCCGGCTGGAACCTCGACGCCAATGTTCCCCAGCGCGGTCGAAACGCGTTCCTGCAACGCGAATGAGCGGTCGAGCATATGAGCGATCTGCTCGCGCGTCGGGCGGCTGAGTCCGGCAATGATCAGCGAGCTGAGCAGCAAGAAGACGCCGATCCCAAGCAAAACCTTCACATTCAGCGCCGGTCCGCCGAGTAAATCGGCAATCAACCAGAGACATCCAATCAAGACAGTCAGCCAGACCCCGCGCACGACGATGGCGAGCGCGCGCTGGATCCATACCCGGGTGGCGATCCGGTCGATCCCATCGACGACCCAATCGCCCGCAAGCCCACCCGGTGGCAATGGCGCATTGCGCGCCGGGAAGGGAAGCTTCGGCAGATCCGACCAGATCCACCAGGGCGCGGTCGCGGCTTGCCAGGCGAAAATCTTACGATCGGACGGGAAGTCCGGACGCCTGGACGTGAGCCGCTGCGCGGTCCGCTGCAGATCCGGCATCGAAAGCTGGGGAAGGTTGACTCGGGTGGCCATCGGCTACGCCCACTTCATCGGTTGCGGCCCGCGAGTCCGCAACCAGAGGAATAACCAACCGAACGTGAGAACTGCCAACGCGCCAAGCAGCAGCACGATCCGGAGCTGTTCCTGGTCCATCATGCCAACCAGGAGATTCGCGTCGTCTCGTTGCTCAGTATCGCCAAGCGCAGCAAAATCACTGCCAGCAGCGACCGCCGCAGCGCGCGTGCCGGCGTAATCTGACCAATTTCCCGTCTGGATATGCGCGATCTCCAACTGATTGGTGGCCGCCATCCCGCGGGCAGCCATGTCCTTGTACGTCGCGATCAGCTCGTCCGGCCGGATCTCCGGCGGCAGTTGCCCGTACTGCTCCTCGGCCTGGGCAACGGCAGCGGCGGCGCGGTCGTAGACGAACTGCTCCAGCGCCTGTTGCGCTTCGGCCATCTTCGTTTCGGCCAGATCGCCAATTCGCGCCTGATCCTTCAGCTCCGCCACCTCAGCGGCGCGTTCCGGATCGTGCACATCGCGCAGGAGCTGCTCGGAGATCTGCAAAGCACTGGCGGCGCCCTCGAAGTTGCCCCGGGTGAGCTGCTGGCGAGCCGGTCCCAGGTCGAACCCGGTCATCAGATTCCAACGCCAGTCACCAGCGGCCCAGGCGGGAATGTCTTCCTTCCATTGCCGCTCGATCTGGTCCGATGTGGTGGGCGCAAAGGCGGTATTCATTGCATCGCGCCAGGTTTCGGCAGTTTTCAGCTCGTCCAGGAACTTCCAGAGATCGGGAAGTCCCTGATGCTTGATCAGATAGGCCATCATCGAATAACTCTGAGCGCGTTCGATAACGTCATCGTCGAGCGGAGTGGCACGGTTGAGATTCGACCAGGAGTTCAGCTTGCCGTCCTGCGACGCCGATTGCACGAGTGCCGCCAGCCGCGCCTGTACTGGCAAGTTCGGCCTTTCGATATATTGCGCGAGTCCTTCGTCGAATCCGCGAGGAATCTTGAACCCGCTGGCCCAGCCGGCAACGACATGCGAAAGGGCGTGACGGAGCTGATTTTCTGCGTCGATCGGGGTGAGGGACCGGAAGGAATCGAGCGGCAGAAGGATCGTCGCATTGGGCGGGTCCGCGATCGCGATTTGGCCATCGAGCTCAACGCGCATGACCACATCAGCAGCTGCCTGAAAGGCCGCGATATCGTTATAGACCTCGATTTGGACGGGCTGCTCGGCATTTGGCACATCGAGGAAAAGCAGCAGCTCTTCGAGCGCCGTGGACAACTCGGCTTCATAGGCAACCGCGAAGTCCTCAGCGGTGATCCCGGCCCCATCCTCCACCCAGACGACGAGGTCATCCGAAAGAGCTGACGTCCCCCAACCATCACGCTCAGGCGATTCCTGGGCTGTCGCGCGGCCGAACGGGACCATCGTTGCCAGCAGGAGCAGAACGAAAGCGATACGGATCGGTCGGGCTGCAAAGCAGATGGGACGTGACATACGCGAATCCGGGACGAAACTGGTGGTGTGCTCGATCGCTGGCCAGGTGGTGTCGATAAGAAGAACGTTGGAAGTGGGGTAGGTGTGACGAATTCCGGAGAACCCACACGGTTCGAGGTGATAGTGGCGATCGATGCCGTCCAGTCTATCTGAGTGGAGACTGGGTTGCTAGTAACGGAGCACTCTGGCCCACGGCCAAGAGTTCCCGCAACTAGATCAACCCAAGCCGGAAGCCAGCGGTCACCGCCGAGGCGCGGCTGTCGACGTCCAGCTTGGAGAAGATGTTCGCCACGTGCGTGGTGGCGGTGCGCGGGCTGATGAAGAGCCGTTCGCCGATCTCGCGACTGGAGAGCCCATCGGCCATCAGGCGGAGAACTTCGAGCTCGCGCGGTGAGAGAACGCCCTTCGACAACGGGAAGCGGCTGGCAGGCGGCATCGGAACGAGAGTCGTCGCGAGCGCCGGCGCGGTACGCCGGCCCGAGCGCGCCAGCTGTTGCAACTCCAGCGCCCAAGTCATCAATTGGTCCATGTTCGCGACCTGGCCGTCGGCCCAGGCGGCCGCGTAGGCCGGGTCCTGCAAACGATCCTGGAGCTTTTCGCCGTCGAGCAGGGAAGGATCGATGTATTCCTGCAACCTGAGACCAATCGATTGGCGTATCGTCTCAGCAGAGGCGTGGAAGCGAGTCGCCGCCAGATTGTCACCCAGAACAGCGGCCAGCCCCGCCAGCGACAGGCGGGTCTCTGCTTCGCCCCAGGGATCGCCCTGGCGATGCGCAGGCTCGAGACAATTGACCAAATCGGTTACCGATTGCGCATAGTCGCCCCGGTTGCGACCAGCAATGGCAAGATTGATGAGCGCGGTTACCACCCCCCATTCGTTGCCACGTGCCTGCCAGAGCTCGAGCGCCGACCGAAAATGCGCTTCACTCTCTTCTTGCTGGCTCATGGCGGCCAATTCGATACCGAGCCGGTTGTGCGCGAATGGAATTCGCTCACCAGCGCTGGATTGAATCATTTGCTGAAGGGCCAATCGCGCGGCCGTCGCGGCCGCCTCGTGCTCGCCCTTGCTTCCCAACACAAAGCTCTCAAGGAACTCGACCTGCCCCTCGCGGCCGATTTCTTCGGATTCGGCGACCACCTGCCTGCATTGCTCCAGATAGGGTAGGGCGGCGACCGGATCCCCTTGCATACCTGCCAGGAAACCGCCTCCGAACAGCACCTGCAAACGGTCGTCGCTTGGCTCATACGGAGCAGCTTCGAGCGAACGGCGAATCCAGTTACGCCCCTCGCTGAGATAACCACGCGTCTGCCAGTACCACCAGAGCTTGCTGGCAAGCCGCAACGCCAACTTCGGGTCATTGCCAATTGCCCATTCCATGGCGATGCGCAGATTGTCGTTTTCCTGTCCCAGGCGCCGGACCCAGCGATACGCCTCTGGTCCCCAGATGAGCCGGTCGACGATCTCCGCCAGATGCAACAGGGCGAGCAAATGCCGCCGGCGGTAAAGCTCGGCTTCGCCCGCATTTTCGAGCTGCTCGAGTCCGTATTCGCGCAACGTTTCGAGAATGATGAAGCGCGCTTCCGACTCGGAGGACCGGTCGGCCAGCACCATGCTGCTATCGACCAATGTGGCGATGGCATCGAAGAGCTCGAGCGGATCGCCCCCACCGCCGGGAGCAGCATGGTCGCCACCGGCGGAATAGCCTTCGATCGCTGAGGCTTCGTCGAGATTGAATCCTCCCGAAAACACACTCATATGGCGGAAAACCGCCTGGTGTTCAGGTGAGAGAAGGTCGTAGGACCAGGCAATCGCATCGCGCATGGTTTGCAGGCGGGCAGGAACATCCCGCGGACCACCGGTCAGCAATTGCAGGCGGTTGGAAAGCCGGGAAAGCAACGCCTGGGGCGAGAGAATCTTCGTGCGGGCGGCTGCCAGCTCGATGGCCAGTGGCAACCCATCGAGACGGCGGCAAACTTCAGCCACCGCTTTGGCATTCTCAGTGTTCAGTTCGAAGGTATTGCGCACCGCCCGGGCTCGATCGACGAAGAGCGCCACCGCGGCGTTTTGCACGAGCTGTTCGGGCGAGTGTTCGCCATCCGCCGCTGACAACGGCAATGGAGCAAGCAGGTACTCATGCTCGGCGGTGATGCGCAAGGGAGCCCGGCTGGTCACCAAAACCACGGGACCCGTCACTCGGGTCAGCAGCTTGGTGATCGCCCGCGACGCACCGACCACGTGCTCGAATCCATCCAGCACGATGAGCATACGGACGCCATCGAGCCGTTCCTGCAAACGGTCGAACACGGGTGCATCCCGTTCTTCGCGCAGCTCAAGCGACTTGGCGAGTAAGTTGAGCACTAACTCAGGATCGCGCACCGAAGAAAGGGATACGAAAACAACCCCATCCGGAAAGAGCGTGCGCGAATCGACATACAGCTGCGCGGCCAGGCGAGACTTGCCCACACCGCTCGGCCCGGTGATCGTAACCAACCGAACCGCGGGATCGGCAAGCATGACTGACAGCGCTGCCAGATCGTCCTGGCGTCCAAAAAAGGAGGAGCGCAGGTAGACCGGCTCACCCCAATCGATCTCGGATTCCCACCCCACTGAATCATGAGATGACATAACTGGATTGTACTTTCGTGGTGCGGACCAGTCCAGCGCGAAGTATCTCATGGGGTAGGGGAACCGGTAATTGGCAACTTGTAGCAAGTACCGGCAACGGGGATTTGGTTACTGACAGGCAGGGCCTGGCGACATGAACCCATTCGCCCGTAAACCACGTCTTCGGGGAACCCATCCCATGGTCCAATGCCGAGTTGCCACTCGCTCCTGATTGCTCGTTATCAGGTGCTGACCACCAGCTACATCACCCGGCGATCGGTTAGCGTTTCGAACTCATGGCCACGCCAGACCGGGATGCCACAGAACCGCTCGCCCTCGGGACAGGTGGGCATCGATCCAGCGCGGGAGCGCATGACGCACGGGGGCCCATCGACATAACGCGCCACAATGGGGAAGTGCTCGCGCATCTGGGCCACCTCTTCGACGGCGGTGGAGAAGATCTCCCGTTGCGCGTCGAAACAGAGCCGCTTGACCCATTTCCAGTAGTAATTCAGCAAGGTGCCGGTCTCGTAGAACCGGACCCGGTGGCTATTCGGGAGGAGATAAAGACTCCATTGCGGATCGACCCCCGCATCGAGCAACGCGTTCTTGGCGTTCCAGAGGGCGGTCACCGTTTCGTCGTATTCCCGTTTCGCTTCCGGATTGCGCTCGATGGCCCACGGGGTGATCACGTCCGGATTGCGTCGCTGATGAGCCAGCAGCAACGGGCTGGAGGAGAGGGTTCCCCGATGGCGCTGATTCTGCGCATCCTCGGCGCCACTGATCCGCTTCTGGAAGGTGAAAGGAATGTGGTTCATCGTCTGCATAAGCTTGGAGCTCATACCGAGGAAGAGAGGATGCCCAAGATAAGGATTGAGCCGCGGGTCGAGCACCTGCGCGATGGCGTCTTCGTCGCTCAGCTCGGACGACGCCCTGGCCAGCACCGTGCGTATGGCACTCGCCATGGTCGCTTCGGCGTTGGGATCGAATCCGGCCAACCGGCTGTGCTGACGACTGCCAAGCTCGGCATCGAATTCGAGCAAGAATGCTTCGTTGGGTGCCTCGGCAAGCAAATCGCGCCAGGAGTCGAATGCCTTGGCCTCGATCGAGTCGCCCTTGGCAAGCTGGCGCAGATCGAGCGGCGCATCGGGCGCACCCAGGAAGTACGGATCGACCGCCAGCACCTCATCGATCATCCGATCGACGATGTAGCGCACCTCGGCCGGAGCGTCGGGTTGGTTGGCCAGCACGTGATAGCGCAGCAGCGTCAAACCATTGACCGTGTGATAGAGATGACTCGGCGTGGCAAGCGGCAGCGCATAGCGCGCCACTTCCTGCGCTCGTTTCTGCACTGCTCCCTCGAACCGCGCGACTGCCGCCGGAGTCGTTCCCTTGGACCGTGCCGGGAAAATGCGGGCATAATCACGCGCGAAATCGGGGGTCAGGATTTCGACTAATCGTCGATACCCCTGCAAGGACCGCTCGATCGCATCGGCATAGATCTGCTGTTCACGAGCCGGGAGATCGGGGATCAGAACGGTTTCGCCGGTGACTTCGCGATAACGCTGCGACACCTGCTCTGAGTTGTAGAACGGATGTGAATGGAAAAAGGACCAGATCGCCAGACGCGAAACATTGTCCAGTACGAAGGTGAAACTGGCGTGTTGCAGCGTGGTGTGATGTCCAGCGGCAAAGAGATCGCTATAGAGGCGTAGAGCTCGCGATTTCCGCCCGTCCCGATCGGCGGCTCGCTCTTCTGAGAGTCCTTCCGGCGCCGGTCCGATCAACTTACGTACGCTATCCACCTTGGCCGGTTTACCGCCGTAACACGACCAAGCTGCCGCAATTGCCACCGAGAACGGGTGCGTGGTCGATTCCTCACGCAACAGCGTCACTTTCGGCGCCGCCCCGACGAAAGGCGAAACCGGATTCAGCAGGGTTGCTGGTGGAATCTCGACTTCGGCACGAATGGGGACCGGTTCGTGCGGCAGACGATCTTGCAGACTCATCGGAAACATCCCTCGAGTGTACGTACACTACGCACCGTGAGTGTAGCAGGTCGTCGAGTGACTGAAAATCGCGGCAGCGGCCACGACTGTATCACGGCGGCGGGGTAGCGGAATCGACCGCAAAACACCCCATAGGTGAGCTTAACGCGCGATGGGGACACCACCCCCAGGGTTGAGACCATGGGCTCGTACCCCCGATGGCCCCCGGGCAGGTGTCGATGGAAGCGTTCCGCCGGAGAGATCGCATAGTAAGCTCGACCGATGCGACGGATCCCCGACCCCAGCCGGTCGCGCCAAGGCGACGGGCATCTGCCACCCTTCGAAACACAGCCGCGACGCTTCAGGCGTCGCGGGTTCCTCGTCGTGGGGCTTCTGGCTGTCCAATCTGCAGTGGTCGCAGCCACTACCCAAACGGAACGGGCGAGCATCTTCTACCGCGAATTCAATCAATTTGCCCCACTAGCCGACGCCGATTTCTATGAGCTGGTTGCCACGTACGCGGAAACCCCAGTTGCGCTGGTCGAGGGAGAACCCGATGCGGACGGCCGCCGTACGTTCCGGTTCTCGCTGACGCGGGCAACTCCGGTCTACCTGACCGCGACAGTCGCCAGCTCCGAACCAATGTTTGTTCACCCGCTCATAGTCCGGTCGGACAATGGGCCGCGTCTTCTGCTGCCGTTGATTCAATCCTCGCTCCCGGAACGGGAAATCCCGTCGACCATTCAGTTGGGAACACTCGACGCCGGCGACCACGTGTTCACGCTGGAGCAGCACGCTTCAGCGACCTTTCCCATCCCCAACTCGCTTTCGCTACGCGCCGCTCGTCCAGAGCCTGATGCGCCTCTTGCCAGATTCCTGGCGCATACGCCAGTGATCGAGATCAAGAACCCGGCGAATCCTCTGGATGACATTCCGCTGATGGCGTTCGCCAAGCTCTATCGACGGAATGATCAGTACAAAGTCACGTCGTTCTTTATCTTCTCGTCGGAGAACGGGGGCACCATGCCTGCGCGCCTGCTCGACATCTACCAGCGCACGGTCGATATCGAATGGGCTACCCAGCAGATTTACTCGCTCAGTGGGGAAACCGTTCCAGGGCTCCTGAGCTTTCAAACGGTGAGCCATGGGTTCGCGCAATTCGAAGGCCGTCGAATGCTCGGCGATCACCCGCTGCTCTCAATCGCTTCGGAGAACAACAATTTTTCTGACGGGCAGGTTCGGGTGCTGGGTTGGGCAATTCCGCGACTTTCAGCGGGTGATAGCGCGGACCCGATCCTCTACGCGCCAAAACCACAATTTATTCCAGGGGCCGATTGGGGCACATCGTTGCTTCACAAGTATCCGGAAATGCAACGTTGGAGCCTGTTCGAACTCACGATGGAAGGTTGTGTCAGGAATAACGGGCGGGTCGATCCGGGGGAAACGCAATTCTTTGCTGATCTTGCAGTGATTCGGGACCGTCTGAACGTGAACTTCCCGGTCCGTGGCTGCCGCCAACAACTCAGTGTGGGCACTAACGACGATTGAAATTGTCCCGATTCAGGAATGGAGCGGTCCTGACGGGATTCTGCGGCAGCCGTCCGTTACGGTCGGGGTTTCGACAAAGCACGATGCGCTTCTGGTTTGGAGGAGCGCAACGCTCCGCCAAGCGTGCAAACCATGGTCACGCCGGATAGGCCGTACCATCCGCCAGCGCGGCTTCGGCGCGCTCGACTGACGACACACCCGAAACGACCTGCGTCGCCTCGGCCCGTTTCGGATTGCGGATCAAGAGTGCGAGCAGCGAAGCGATCCCACACGAAATCGCTCCCACCAGAAAGGTGTTGTGCAGGGCCAGCACGAACGATTCCTTGAGCACCTCCGTTACTGGGCCAATCTGATCGACCGGGACGAGTTGGAAAACCAGCTGAAATTGATTCTGGCTGGCAAACTCCTTGATCTGTGCGACGAGGCTGCTATTCAGACCCAACGGGGCGAGAGCAGCTTCAGTGTGGAATCCCATCCGCGTCTGCAAAACCGAACCCAGAATGGCAATCCCGAGCACCTGGCCAATATTCCTGGTGGTGTTGAGCACGCCGGACGCGCTGCCCGCCACGCGGAGCGGCACGTCGCGCATGGCCGCTGCGGTCATTGGCGAAAAGGTCATGCCCATGCCGATGCCGGTCACGATCAGCGGCGGGGCGAGGGAGAGTTGCGTCGTCGTGACCGAAATCTGACGAATGATGAGGAGGATTCCAAACGCCATGATGGCCGTGCCGGAGAACAACAACCAGCGCGCCCCGATGCGATCCGAAAGACGTCCGGAGATCGGCGCCCCGACAAGGATCATCAGCGACATTGGCGTCATCGTCAGACCTGCTTTGATCGGTGAAAACCCGAGGACTTCCTGCAGGAACAGGGTCATTGGGAAAAAGATACCCAGCATGCCAAACGAGACGACCATCGCGATGATGCTCGCGACGGTGAAGTTTCGATTCTGGAAGAGTTCGATCTTGACGATCGGATCGGCGACCCGTCGTTCCCACCAGACGAACACGCCGAGCAGGATGGCGCTCAGCAGAAAGAGTCCAAGGATTGTCGGGCTGGTCCAACCGAGCCGGTTGCCTTCGATACAGGCGAAGACGAGACAAAAGATGCCGATTCCTGAAAGAAAAACGCCCGCCCAGTCGATGTTTCGGCTGGCCAGGGGATCGGTCGATTCTGGCACGATGCGATAAACCAGGACGAGCGAGACGAGTCCGACGGGCAGGTTGATAAGGAAGATCCACGGCCAGTTGAAGTCAGTCACGATGAGACCACCAATGATCGGGCCCAGGATGGCGCCGAGCGCGACCACGCTTCCCCAGATACCCAGCGCGGCGCCCCGTTTTTCCGCCGGGAAGTTGACAGTCAACAAGGAGAGCGATTGCGGCATCATGAACGCGCCGCCCACCCCCTGCAGCACGCGAAAGAAGATCAGCAAGTACACGCCGGAAATGCCGGTTTGGTTACCCAACCATTCGGACGCGCCGCACAACACAGAGGCGGCGGTGAAAATCGCCATGCCGAGCATGAAGAGCTTTTTGCGACCGTAGATGTCCCCTAATCGTCCGAACGACAGGAGCAGGACCGCATAGGCCAGGATGTAGGAATCGAGGATCCACTGAATCTGGGTCAAGCTGGCCCCGAGCGAATCCTTGATTTTGACTTGCGCGACATTCACCACGGTGGTGTCCAGCAAGAGCATGAAGACCGCCAGACAGAGAACAATGAGGATCTGCCAGGCGCGCTTTTCGTCGTGGATCGCTCCTCCGGCGGGAGCGGCGGTTGCTGTGCTCATGAACGGACTTTCCCCTTCCGCAAGATCTGAGTGAAACGTGAATGCGAATGCGCTGTGAGATAAGGATCCAGACTAGGTTGTGGCTGGGCAGCGAACCGCGCCCGGTTCCAGTGCGGCGGCGAGTGCCCGGATGGAACCCAGGAAACATGCCTGCTCCTCCTCGGGCATGGCAGACAGCGCGGCGCGGGCCTGGGCACGACGCAAATCGTGTATCCGCCGGCCATAGGCAATCGCTGGGTCGGACAAGGCGATGAGCACCCGGCGCCGATCGGCTGGATCGATAGTCTTGCCCACCAGTCCACGATCGATCAAACGGTCGACCAGCTCCGACGCCGAGGGGAGGGAGACGGCGAGCCCCATAGCCAGCTCGCTCATGGAACGTTCGCCATTGTTATAGAGGTAGATCAGGGCTTTCACCTGCGGGAGCGTGAGTCCGTTGATCTCCGGATCGTCCATCACGGTCGCATAGAGTCCACGCCCAATGGCGGGCATGAGCTCGACCACTTCTTCGACGATTGCCACGTTCTGCATAGGCCGCCCGTTTCCCCTGCCTGGTCGAACGAACTATCGATACGGAGTCCGAAGCAATAATCGACTATCGCTGCGGCAGGCCGAAGTATACCGACGGTTGTGACGATTGCAAGCGGAAAACCATCGATCGGATGTTGGCGTTCTTTGCGCCATGCGCTCAGACAGCAAAAGTGCTCAAGGATGGGTTGGTGAGAAAAGCTACCCGGTCGGGAGACTCGACGCCAAGCAGATAGAGCGGCGTCCCGACCTCGAACGGCTCCAAATCGCCGGCGGCAACGACCTCGATCCCTTCGTCCACCTCGGAATAGGCGTGATTCCATTCTGCCTCGAAGGCGTCTTCTTCGCCGGGCACCGCCATGATGCGTATAGCGCCGCCCTGACGGGTGGCATAGCCCTGGTAATGATTATTGGAGACGGTTGCCACCAGATCGGCCACCACCAGCGGAGTCGTGCCGATATTGACCGTAACGTGTCCATAGCCGGGCGGAATCACAAACCTATCACCGGGCTCGGCCACCACCACGATCCCGCGCGTCACCTTCGGATCGGCGGCGGGATTCCCCTCGGCCCGTTGCAGCACGAACGCCGCTTCCCCCGAAAGCACATCGTAGATCTCTGCCCAGCTGACGCCGTTCCCATCGAGCGCGTGATAGTGCCCGGCGGTTTTGATGAACTCACCACCAACCGCCCCGGGTAGGGTGACGGTGACGTCGTAGCGCAAACCATTCGCGGCCAGTCCGGTTTCGTGAGCTAAGCGCACGTCACGATAGGTGAAGTAGGCGATCTGGTTCGCAATCGCCTCCACCGCCTCCGGAACGGCGACGACAGTACGAAGATCGCTGAAGCGACGCTGCCCGGGGCCATCCCAGAAGAGAGTACCGGTTGAGTCGGCGAGCTGGCCGGTCTCCAGATCGATGGCAAGAGGAAGTCCACTGATGGTAGCGAGGTCGAGCGTCGTCATTCGAGGTTGGTGTGCCGTTTCGCGAGCGATGCAAAGCCGGAAGCGGCATCGCCCGCAGCCAGCATCGAGACCATGGTTTCGAAAAGGAGGAGCGTAGTTTGCTCGAAAAGGCTGCCACCGTACTGGCGCGAGCTAGAGCCCTGCAATTTGTGCTGGGTGGGCAGGAAGACGACCAGATCGGCCAGTCCGGCCAGTCGGCTTTCGGCATTGGCGGTCACCGCAGCCAACTGAGCGCCTGATTTTTTGGCGCCCGCAGCCATCATGACTACCGTGCCGGTCTCACCGGATCCGGAGATAGCAATCAGCAGATCGCCATCCGCAATGGAGGGAGTGGTGGTTTCCCCGACGACGAAGGCCCGAAGGCCAAGATGCATCAACCGCATAGCTAACATGCGTCCGACCAACCCCGAGCGACCTTCACCAAGCAGAAAAATGCGATTGGCTCTGGAGATCGCTCCCAGCAATTCGCC
>JBBQPB010000014.1:0-15039 GCA_038331435.1 Thermomicrobiales bacterium
CGACCTGGGCTATCACCTGAACGCTGTCTTCAAATCGAATCCCGACGCCGAGGCGGCGCCCGCGGTCTGGAATCTCATGTGGTACAGCAACCCGGATGTCGATACGCTGCTCGAAGAGGCGTCGACCACAGTGGTCAAGGACGATCGAATGAAACTGCTTGGCGACGCCCAACAGCAGATTTGGGACGACGCTCCGATGATCTGGCTCTACGCGCCCGATCTGCTCGTTGGCGCTCGCTCCAACGTCGAGGGTGTGTATATCTGGCCCACGGTCTTTACGGTCGTCAGGGACGGCTCGAAGTCATAGTCGCACTTAGTGCACATTCGACATGGACGGCCGGGGTAACCGAGCCGTCCATGTCTCACCCCGAAAGACATCCGTAGAACCATGGGTCGCTACATCATCCGGCGTCTGCTTCTCTTCATCCCGACCACGTTCGCGGCGCTGACCCTCGTCTTTGTCATCTTTCGACTGGTGCCCGGCGATCCGGCCAGATTGATGGCAGGAGATGCGGCCACGGAAGAATCGATTGCCCTGCTCCGGCAGGAGATGGGACTGAACGATTCGGTTCCGACCCAATATCTGCGTTATCTCGATGACATGATGCACGGCGATTTCGGTCGCTCGCGGGTTTACCAGCAGTCAGTGATTCAACCGATTATGGACCGGTTGCCTAACACCGTCCTACTGGCTGCGGCTGCCATGTCGATTGCGCTCTCGATTGGGGTGACGGTCGGCATTCTGTCCGCACTCAGGGCACACACCTGGGTCGACCATCTCAGCATGCTGACTGCGGTTGCCGGTGTCTCGTTGCCGGGATTCTGGCTCGGCTTGATGCTGGTAATGCTCTTCTCGGTGGAGCTCGGCTGGCTGCCGGTGGGTGGATTCAACACCAAATGGGGCATCGTGCTGCCCGCGGTCACCCTGGCTGCCAATCAAATGGCGGTCCTCGCCCGCATGACCCGCTCGACTATGATCGGAGTCTTGCAGCAGGATTACATTCGCACTGCGCGTTCGAAAGGGCTACCGCAGCGAACGGTCGTTACAACGCACGGCCTGCGCAATGCCATGATCCCCACTCTGACCGTTGCGGGTGTGCAGCTCGGATATCTCCTTGGAGGGTCGCTGGTCATCGAGACGGTCTTCGCCTGGCCGGGTCTTGGACGCCTGCTGATGGATTCGATCCAGCAACGCGACTATCCAATGATCCAGGCGATCGTGCTCGTCTATGCCGTGTTGATGCTCACCGTGAATCTGGTGGTTGACGTCCTTTTTGCAGTAGTCGACCCCCGAGTGAACTATGGCTAGCGCGCCCGTTGGACCAATCCCTCTGGGGCAAGAGGCAGATCAGCCCTCGCGCCGGGCGCGAACGCTCTCGCGTTTCCTGCGTAATCGGTCCGGACAGCTGGGTCTGCTTATCATTCTTGTGTTTGTCATTGCAACGGTCATTGCCGTGTTTTGGACCCCCTATCCAGTCGATCAGCCCGATCTGCCGAACCGATTGGCCGCCCCCTCACTCCAGCATCCGATGGGAACAGACGATGTCGGGCGCGATGTCTTGACGCGCCTCGCGGTCGGGGCGCGTTACTCCCTCACCATGGGGGTCGTGGCGATTGCGCTGGCTGCCGCAATTGGCGTGCCGATAGGTTTGCTGGCCGGGTATCGGGGTGGTTGGTGGGACACAGGCTCGATGCGTCTGGTCGACGTGTTGATGGTGCTTCCAACCTTCGTACTCGCGGTTGCTATTGTCAGTGTCCTGGGGTCGGGAATTCGTAGCGTGATTCTGGCGGTTGCGGTGACGACCATTCCGGTTTTTGCCAGGCTGACTCGATCCCTCGCTTTGACGATCCGCTCGCAGGATTTTGTTGCCGCGGCGCAGGTCGCTGGAGCGTCGGACGGTCGCATCCTCCTCCGGCACATCCTGCCGAATTCGCTCTCGCCGCTGGTGGTGCAGGCGTCGCTTGGTATTGGCGCGACTATTTTGATCGCAGCGGCACTGGGATTTCTCGGGCTTGGCGTGCAGCCGCCAACTCCGGAGTGGGGTACCATGCTGAGCCGCGGGAGGAGCTATATGTCGACCGCGCCCTTCCTGGTCTTCTTCCCGGGCATCGTAATTGCGCTATTGGTGCTCGGTTTTAACCTGCTGGGCGATAGCTTGCGTGACGCTCTCGACCCATGGATGCGCGAGATCGAATAGCGTTCGTTCAGTTCCGTGGCGGAAATGCATTCAGGAGCTCTTTGGCGAACGAGAAGAGGGACGTCTGACCGCCGGTGTGGATAAAGACCACGGTGCTTTCCGGCCCGACGCGACCCTGCCGGGCGTGCTCGATGAGTCCAGCCATCGCTTTGCCGGTATAGATCGGATCAAGGAGCAGACCTTCGGTGCGGGCCGCAAGCGCGATCGCCTCCATGCCGCGTTCCGAGGGCGACCCATATCGTGTTTCCACGAAGTCGTCATAGCTCTCGACCGCATGAGCGTTGAGATCGGTGACATATCCCAGAGCGGTGGCTGCTGCCCGGGCTCCTTCCAGCGCGCCGCTGATCCGATCCTCAGCGTAGTGCTGGCTAATGGCGACTGGCTGAAACGACGCGCCGAGCAGGTTTTTGGCCAGCAGCAAGCCGGCGTGCCCCTTGTTTCCGGAAGCCATATAGAGGTGTGTAGACTCGACTCCAACTTCCGCGGACTGCTCAACGATCTCCAGCGCGCAAAGTACATATGCCAGCGCGGATCCAATGGCAAATGAGGGATTGTGATTCATCACATAGGGTTTGTGGCCGAGTGCGCGCTGCTCTTTTGCGGTGGCCAGCAGCGCCTCGTCCATCACCGTCTTTTCAGTGGTTTGTACAAAGCGGAGGTCGGCTCCAAGGACACGATCGATCAGGAGATTCCCCTGCCACTCCACCGGCCCATCGGTTCGCAGCAGCAGGATGGGAGACATTCCCAGGAGATTGGCTGCGGCGGTGACCTGCCGTGCCGAATTTGAATGCACCTCGAGACCGGCGATGAACACGTCGGCCCCCTGTTCGACCGCGTCGGCCATGCGGAATTCTAGATTGCGGGTCTTGTTGCCTCCGAATGCCAGCCCGGTCAGATCGTCGCGTTTGATGAAGAGGCGTCCAACCCCGATTGTCTCAGCGAGCCTGGGCGCCTCATGAAATGGAGTGGGCAAAAGCGCCAGCCGGGCGCGCGGAAGCGTTTCGAATCGACCGCGAATCTCCGCGATCATGCTGGCAGTGTCGGTCGCGGTCGTCATGCGTTCCTCGATTGGTCGTTCGCGGCTTGTATGTCACGAATTCGTGTTGTACCGAACGTAATACAACATGGCGCGGCGAGCACTGTTGTCCTGCTCGCAAGTTAGTGATTTCTCGACGATCAACTGCTCGACGTACACGGCCTCGATGAAACCGGCTCATCTATGCTCCCAGACTACGATTGGGGCGGAGTGCCGGAACATCAGACTATCAAGCGTGGGGCCGAGCTGTCGGTCGCGATCGCGGTGGTCAGCGCGCATCCCGCGGTCCCCTGTCGGTTAGGGTACGTCAGCCCGCTCGTCGTCGATCTCGTCTCGTGCCAGGTGCTCCGTGATCGCGGACGCCGAGCAGGAGGAGCCCATAACCCGTTAGCGTTCCGGGTCCTGGTCTCCATTGCGGATCAGCCTGCCGGCGACCAGGACTGCGGCAGCCGCCAGGGCGAGACTGACGACGCGTTCGGTGTCATGCGGTATGCCCACGCCGGTGGCCGGGAGACTCGTGTTTGCGGGCACGGTGCAGATGCCGTTGATACACATGAGTCCTTCGTCGTCACAACAGGGAAAACCGTCGACACATGGTTGATCCGCACCCACGCAACCACGCGGGAGATCGCAAATTGCCTCGAAGCAGGTGAAGGGTGCCTGGCAGCTTCCCTCGACCAGCTCGCAGGGATCGCCAAAGGTTCCTGGCGATGTTTGGGCCGCCACCGTTGGCGCGATGCGAGAGACACCGATAGCCCCCAGGGCAGCGGCCCCAATCCATTTGATTACGTCCCGCCGATGTGCTCGCGTTCCCAGTTCGCGCGCCAGTGCATCGAATCGTTGTGTTTCCATGAATGTTGCACCCCAGCATGTGCTCGTGTTCACGCTCTCCCCAATGCAACGCGCCGGGATTGTGATTCGTTTCACAACCGAAGTGCGGCGAAACGGCAAAGGCGCAGTGCGGGTGTCGCTACAACCCGACTCAGGTTCTTCGGAAAACTGCTCTGTACGCGCTTGTTGGCGTACTGCCTGCCGCTTGCTGACGACCGAACATCGCGTGCATTTCTGGTGTGCTAGACTGTACGTACACTGTGTACGGTTGCTATCGAGACACAGTTCCCTGCCCGAGCCGGTTCCCCGTCCCCCACGGTCACCGGCAACGAAACCCGTTGTCAGCGCGTGTGCTGGAACGCGCTGTCTGGTACCGCTCGAGAGGGACAACACCCATGTCAGACGATCTGCCCATCGTAGGCCGCCCCCGAGGCAGCGCCTGGCGCCAACTTCAAGCCGAGGGTCTGCTCTGGGAAGGCCAGATCCTGGTCGCCGGTGAGAGCACCGATCTCGCCGCGCTCCTCGTGGTCACGAACGAGCGGCTCGCGTTGATCCGCGGCGGGGCAATCGCGCTCGATATCCGGCATGACTGGCTTTACTCGCCGCCAACCTTACGCCGCACCGGCACGGTTGGGTTGCAGGTTCTCACGCCTGGGCAGCGGCTACCGGAATCGATCGTATTCATTGTGCGCGAGGGACGTTTGGCCGCTGCCGAACTGGTTGATGTGCTTACCCCGCAGGAACGCTACGAACCCGACTTCCCAACCTGGAACTCGAGCATGTTCCTGGACGAAGAGCCGATCATCCCGGCGCGTCCCGCGCCCTATGAACGTAAGCATAGTCCGGTTCCGGTCGATCCACTGCCTGCCTTTCCCGTTTATGCCGCTCTGGATGACGACGATTTTCCGCCAATTGCGGCAGCGCCCGATCCGATGCCGGATTGGTCTGGTGCTCCCCGGCTGGCTGCCGGCCCGACAGCCGATTCGAACGCCAATGTGATCCCTCGGCAGAACGATTGGAATCTCAAACCGCTGGACGGCATGGACAACCGGGACCGTCGCGATCGCCGGGCATGGGCGATGCGTTTTGCCGCGCTTTTCCTGGCAATCGCCGGGATAGCGGCGTGGCAGGGTGGCATGTTGCCGGAGTATTCCGACATCCGCAATCGGTTCGCGGACAATACGCCCGAAATACAGACCATTGCTCAGTTGCCAGACGGTACGCCCACGTCTGCTCCCGCCAAGACCGCGGTTCCCGAGCCGACCAAGGCACCGGCAACCAGTGGCGATCAAAGCACCGACAGTGGTCCGAGCTCGACGCAGGCCGAGCCGACCTATGCCCCTGCCGAGCAGACTGCCCTGGCGATCGGAGTCGGTGGTGGAGAAACCGATCCCCCGGTTACCGATGTCAACGCCGCGCAGGACGTTCCGGCGGCTACCGAAGCCCCGGTTATCTCTCCGCCGGAGGCAACCGAGGCGCCGGCAAGCGAACCGACCGACGAACCGGCGGCAACCGAAACAGCAGCGCCCACCGAAGAACCAACTGACACGCCAGGCAATGTCATCGAACCTACCGAAGCGGCCGCAGAAAGCGCTGGGGTTCTCGACTTCGAGATTACCGATCTACAGATGGGCGCGTCGCTGCCCGATCTGACCCTGGCCCCGTTGCAGGGCGAGCGTTGGGTGGTGGTCACGGTCGACGTCAAGAATCCAGGATCCGAGCCGGCAACGCTCGATATGTCGCAGTTCAAACTGGCCACAGCGGCCGGTGCGCCGCTCGATCTCGACTCGGCCACTGGAGCGGTTGCCTCCTACCTCGGCATGACGGCAAGCAACGGCGTCAATGACACACGGGAGATTGGCCCAGGCGAGCGAACCACGGTGGTCCTGGTCTTCGTTCCGCCAGCGGATGCTACTGGCCTGACTCTGGAAGCAGGGGATGCTTCCCTGCCGCTGGCGGCGGGCGCCACCGGTCAGAGCACCAGCGGACCGGTGGCCCTGGCGCCCGACCTCTCCGCCCAATTGCTGGTGAACTCCTTCGCGCAATATTCGATCATCACCCCAACGGCGACGCAGAACGCCAAGACCGTACCGGCATTCGTGAACCCGTGGGACGGCGAATGAGCCAGAGTTTCCGGGTCGCGCCTGCCATTCACTTTGGATATGGCGTTTCCGAGCAAACCGGCGCGCAGGTTTACTCGCTCGGGGTCGCTCGGGTGCTGGTGGTCACCGATGCTGGCGTTCGCGCCGCTGGTATCTCCGGGCAGATCGAGGCATCGCTGGAGGCGAGCGGAATCCAGTTCGAGATCTACGATCAGGTCAGCCCGAATCCGCGCGACTATGAATGCCTGGCCGCGGCGGAGCTGGCGCGCGCCATCGGAGCGGAAGCAATGGTCGCGGTTGGCGGGGGCAGCCCGATCGATCTGGCCAAAGCGGCGGTCGGTCTGGCCACGAATGCCGGCACCGCGCTCGACTGGGTGGCGCCGCGCACGTTTACCAACCCACCACTCCCGTTGATTGCCGTGCCCACCACGGCTGGCACGGGCAGCGAGGTAACACGCAGCTCGGTGGTGAACGACACCGCGCGCCAGATCAAGGTCTCATTGCGTGATTGGGCCATCGCCCCTAGAATCGCGATAGTCGATCCCGGTCTCACATTGGGATTACCGCCGCTGCTGACGGCATCGACCGGAATGGACACCCTGACCCATGCTATCGAGGCATATACGTGCAATCGTGCTACCCCAATCAGCGATGCACTGGCGCTCCACGCTATTCGCCTGATTGGTCCGAATCTGCCGGTCGCGGTGGCGGATGGTTCCAACACCACCGCACGCGAGCAGATGATGCTGGCGAGCACGATTGCCGGCATGGCGTTCAGCAATGCCGACGTGGCGGCAGTGCATTGCATCGCCGAAGCGCTCGGCGGCCGCTACGACACCCCGCACGGGATCGCCAATGCAACCTTCCTTCCCTGGATCTTTGCCTTCGATGCGCCGGCCGATCCGAAACGACACGCCGATGTCGCGGTTGCCCTGGGAATCGCCACCGAGGATGACGAGCCGGGATACGCCGCCGAACTGGCGTCCCGCTACCTGGTGGACATGGCGCGCACCATCGGCATTCCGCGCTTCCGCGCGTTGCAGGGCGTGCAGGAAGACGACTTTCCCTGGATCGCCTCGGCTTCCGTGGCGAACCTTTCCAACGCGAGCAATGCCCGCGTGATGGACGACGCCGACTATCTTGGCATCCTCGAATCCGCCTGGAATTCCTGATCCAGGCAGCCAATCAGACATTCACGACTTCGATACCTGGGGTTTGCTCGTCACACGAGCGCGGAAAACCGCTAAACTCTCCCGACGCATCGGAGGTTTCGCGTGAGCTCTATGGAAGAAACTGTGATCGACCAAATCGAAGACGAAACATTGGAACCAACCACCGAGGAAGCTGTCGCCGAGATAGCGGAGCAGGAATCCCTCGAGGTGGTGGTCGATACACCGGCGTCTTCCAGCGAGGCCGAGGAACCCGCGGTTGCTCTGGAGCCGGTTGATATCGAAGTAATCGAGGTCGAACTACCGGAGGCGCCGGAGTCGATTGCCCCGGACGCCGAGATAGCTCCGGATACATCCGAGGTGACTGCTGAGGTGGCTGAGGTGACCGAGCCGGTCGCCGCTGCCGATCTGATTGCCGCCGACGCAATCGTGGCCGCTGCCGAGGCAGACGCCGCCGCGGCGGAGGCAGACGAACCGGCTATCCCGGTAGAGATGCTGGCCTGGGGCTTCATCGACCAGAATCGCAAGATTCATCAGAACACCACCGAAAACTACCGGGGTCATGTGGTCGGCAAAGCCTATGACAGCCCGGAGAACCAGATCGCTGAACTAGAGACCGCGTTTTCCCAGTTCGTGAAAGACGCCGATCTGATCGAGACGGATGCCGAGCACGCCAAGAACAAGGTTGGCATTCTCGGGCGCATCCGCAAGCTCAAGGCCAGCGCCGGGAAGGCAGATGCCCTGGGCGATTTCGATTCGCTTTTCGGCCGCCTGCGCGCCCTGGAGGCGAAGCTGGTCGAAGAGATCGACGCCAAGAAACTCTCCAAGGAATCGCTGATCGCGCGGGCCGAAGAGATCAAGGAGTCGACCGACTGGCGCGCGACCGGCGATGCCTACAAAGCGCTTTTCGAAGAGTGGAAGCTGGTCGGCGCAACCGGGAAGGAATCGGACGATTCGCTGTGGGCCCGGTTCATCTCCGCGCGGGAATACTTCAACCAGCGCCGTTCGCAGCATTTCGAGCAACGTCAGGAACAGTGGGGCGCCAATGCTGCCCTCAAGCAGGAACTCATCGTCAAGGCGCACGAGCTGAGCACCTCGGACGATTGGCGCGGCACCAGCGAGGCGCTGCGCAATCTCTTTGCCGATTGGAAGAAGGTCAGCAGCGCCGGCCGCCAGCAGGATGAAGAGCTCTGGAAGCAGTTCCGTGAGGCGCAACAGCACTTCTACGATCGCCGCACCGCGTTTTACGAGGACAACAAGGCGCGCAAGGAAGCGTTGGTGGCCCGATCCAGGGAGCTCTCCAGCTCGGAGGATTGGGACTCCACCTTCGAAGAAATGAAAGCGATGATGGCTGACTGGCGGACCGTTGGCACCGCCGGCAACCGCGATCTGGACAACAAGCTCTGGGATGCGTTCCGGGGCGGGCAGAACGCTTTCTTCGATCGCCGTTTCGAATCGCAGGCCAAGCGCGAGCAGGAATCCCGTGACGCGGTCAGGGGTAAGGAACAGATTGTTTCCGCCGTCGAGTCGCTGGCATACACCGGCGACCCCGTGGCCGCGCAGGATGAAGCCGCCCGCCTGAAAGACCAGTACGACGCGCTCCCCGCGATCCGCAAGGATCGGCAGGACCAGCTCGACCGGCGGCTGCGCAAGGCGATGGGCGATATCAAAGTCAATGCCGCGTCCGAAGGTGCGCGCCGTGCCGTCACGTGGGAAGGCAAGATCCGCGAAGCACTCTTCAAATCCAAAGAGCAGCTCGCGGGACTCAAGAAGGGCGTGGCCGCCAATCAGGAAGCACTTGCCACCGCGCAGGCCGATCTGGCGGTTGCCTCGGGAGATCAGGCCGACCTTCTGAACGACACGATTGTGGCGCTGCAACAGTCGATCGCCGACGACAACGCCGAGATCGACCGCCTGGATTCCTCGATCACCGATATCGAGGAATCAATCCGCTAATCCGAACCGCAAACTGAAACGTATCCTCGAGCGGGTCTGGCACGTGCCGGACCCGTTTCGATCTTACCAGCGAACGCGATGCGAATCACCGGGCAAAGAGCGTTCGCAGCAGACAGCTATCTCCGAGGAGTTTGCCGATGAAACCCATGCAATTCGGAATGATGAAGCTCACCCGCATTCCCTACCAGGACCTGGAGCGGGACATTCGGGAAGCGGAAGCCATGGGCTTCGACAGCGCCTGGATCGACGACGACCTTTTCTCGCCCTCCTATGCGGAATTGGATGTCTGGTCCGTGCTGGGCGGTCTGGCCGTCGCCACCGAGCGTATTCGCCTGGGCACGCTGGTGTCTGTTCCGACGTTTCGTTTGCCCGCGGTGATGGCTACGCAGGCGCTCACGGTCGACCATATGTCCAATGGGCGCGTCGAGGTGGGCATTGGGGCTGGTGGGGCGGTCGAGAGTTATCCTGCGATCGGGGCGGAACCCTGGACGCCACGCGAGCGCTCGGATCGTCTGGGAGAGTACGTGGCCATCCTCTCGCACATGTTGCGGGGTGAGCCGATCGACTATTCCGGTCAGCGGTACTCGGTCAAGGTCGACCAGGTCGTCCCACCGGTGCAGCGCCCACGGCCACCACTGATCGTGGCAGCGCACGGTCCCCGCGGGATGCGCAACGTTGCGCGATATGCCGACGGATGGAATACGCTCGTCAACATGCAAAGTGCCGGCAATACCGACCACAAGGCGCCAAAGAACCTGAGCGAAGCGGTCGCCAACCTGAAGCGGATGAGCCAACAGCTCGACGCAATTTGCGTGGAGGAAGGGCGTGACCCGCAGACGGTAGGTCGAAGTATTCTGCTCGACCGTGCGCAAAAGGATCCCTGGTCGTCGGTAGATGCGTTCGATGAGTTCGTCGGAGCGTTTCAGGAGATTGGGATCGAGATGATCGCCTTCTACTGGCCGCCGCTGACGAACACCATTCCCGATCCCGCCGGCAAGGAAATCGGCCCGCTCGGCCGCCCGGAAGATATTCCGCTCAGTGCCGAGCAACAACGCGCCTTCGATCGCGTGGTCGCCGCGCGCATCACCAATCGGTAATCGGAAATTCCGCGCGGTACGTGCGCGGTTGGTGCAGGGTTCTGGCGCGACAGCTTCGTTGACGATCACGGTAGCACGAGCAACCGCTCTCTAGTCGAGATCGTCGCATGGCGAGAAAGGTCATCACGAGAAGTTTCTCCTACGGGACGGCCCCGATTCCCTCTCGGAAACGACCGTTGGCGACAAGGAATCGTAGCGCGTGTCGCTTCCAGGAGAAATCGTTATGCGCGCGTGAGTGAGTCGGTATACTAGGGGCTCAAGTAACCGTATCGATTTCCACGATGAATTAAGCGGATGGTGTCTTCGCTGCTGTGCGTCGTTGAAATTCTATCTCCGACGGATGCCGCGTCGGTTCCAGCCGGCTGTTCGAACACGTTGGACTTCTTATGACAGGTCTGCGCCCGGAGCCTGCGGAACGCGACGACCCATTCAATCCAGAGCGCGGGGAGTCTGATCGATCCCCTGTGAGGTTAGTGACGGCCAATGTCTCGTTTGCAGTAGCGCCAATCCCACGGACGCGGTTGATTGGCAGGGGGAGCGAACGGGAGCTGGCTCGGGAGTATCTGCTCGAACGCCGGACGCCGTTGCTGACATTGTCTGGTCCTGGTGGAGTGGGAAAGACGCGCCTGGTAATCGCCATTGGAGAGGACGTTCGCACCGCGTTCGCCGGAGGCGTTGTTTGGTGTGATCTCGAAGCGATCGTCGATCCCGAGTTTGTTGCGCTGGCGATCGCTGCTGCCGTTGGGTTGTCTCTGCCTCGGCAACGACCACCTGGCGAGGCGATTGCGCGCCACCTGATGGGTCGTCCTATCTTGTTGCTTCTGAACAACTGCGAGCACCTGATCGCCGCCTCAGCCGCTTTGATTGCGTCGTTGCTTTCCTGGTGTCCTGAGCTTCAGGTTCTGGCCACGAGTCGCGCTCCGTTTCGAATCCGTGGCGAACACATCCTCCCGATAGGTCCATTGCATTCTGATGCGGCAGTCTGTCTCTTTATTGAGCGGGCGCAAGCGGTGCAGCCTGGATTCGTGCTCGACCCGGCGACCGAGAGAACGGTCACGGAGGTTTGCGCGCGGCTCGACAATTTGCCGCTGGCGATCGAGCTCGCGGCAGCGCGTAGTCGCATGATGTCTCCGGGAACGTTGCTGGCCGAGATGCCGGATCGGCTGCATTGGTTGCGGGATGGCGCGCGCGATCTTCCGCCCCGACAGCGCACGATGCGGGACACGATTGCCTGGTCCTACGAGCTCTTGCAACCGGACGAGCAGTGCCTGTTTCGCTGGTTGTCCGTCCTTGCCGGGGGATGCACCCTTGCTGCGGCGCGCGATCTTTGCCGTCTGCTGGACGGCGGTGCCATCGATCCCACGCCGGTCCTGACCGCGTTGGTCGACCAGGAATTGCTCCAGTACGGTGGCTCCGATACCGCCCCTCGGTTCTCGATGCTCGAAACGATCCGTGATTTCGGAAACGAACAGCTCCTTGCGCACGCGGAAGCGGAGCACGTGCGGTCTGCCCACGCTGAGGTCTACCTCGCGTTCGCGGAACAGCATCATCCGAATCGGATCGACCCCCAGGAGCGGGTTGACGCGCGTGTTCAGCGGATCGAAGCAGAGCTCGCCAATCTGCGGGCCGCACTTATTTGGTTCGACCAGCAACAGGATGGTCATGGGCTCTTGCGCATGACTGCGGCGCTGGCAGTGTATTGGCATGTGCGCACCCATTTTCATGAAGCTCATCGCTGGCTCGAACGGGCGCTCGAGGCAACCGAAGGGAATGCGACCGTTCCGCGTGCTCGCGCGCTGGGAGGGCTCGCCCTCATCCTCTGGGCCGAGAGCTCCTACGAGCGCGCCACTGAGGCGGCGTGTCAGAGCCTCTCCATTGCTGAGCGGTGTGGTGATCTTGAAACGGAAGCCAATGCGTTGCATGTGCTGGGGATGATTGCCGAGATCCAGGACCAATGGGGAGAGGCTGAAACGCACCTCACGCGGGTGCGCGACCAGTGGCGTGTGCTGGGCGCGCAGGTGGAGGAAGCGTGGTCGCTGTCCTTGCTCTGCCGGGTCGCGCTGGGGCAAGGCAACCTTTCTTTGGCGGTTCAGTACGCTGAGGACGCTCTGGTGTTGTTTCGCGCCACCGGTTATTCAACTGGGACCGCGCTTGCGCTGAGTCGCCTGGGAGAGGTGTCACGAGCGCGAGGGATGGATCGGACCGCAGCAACGGCATTCCACGAGGCGTTGCAACTCTGGTTGAGTGCCGGAGAACGCTGGCTCATTACCCTGGCTTTAGGCGGGTTGGCAGATTTGGCTGCGGTCCATGGCCAGCCACAGACAGCCGCCAGCCTGGTGGGGTATCTCGATGCATTGGCGTGTGAGACGGCGGCCCCGCTCCTTTCCGCCGCCCTGCTCAGTCGCGACCGGGCACTGCGCGTGGCAACGTCGCATCTTGGGGAGGTAACGGCGGTTGAATTGCTGTCCACTGGTCAAGCGATGTCGCTCGAAGAAGCAGTCGCGTTGGCCGCCACGGTTTCCATAGCATCTGAACCTTACGCCCGGTCGACCGCGGTAGACCCGCTAACTTCGCGGGAACGGGAGATCCTCCAGCTGATGGCTGAAATGCACACCGACCAGGAGATTGCCGATCTCCTCTCACTCAGCCGTCGCACTGTCAACGGTCATGTGATGCACGTGCTTGCCAAGTTACGAGCACCGAACCGGCGCGCTGCGGTAGGCCTCGCACGCAGGTTGGGATTGCTCGCCGACTCGGACGCGTAGCCATTGCCGATGCACGGTCCGTCTTCAAAACCACGTATTTCTTACGGATGTCCAGGCGAGCCCCTTGCCCTAGGGTGATCAGGTCCGCATGGAGTGGATCGTCGCATTGCATCGAGCAAGCGTTGTGGAAACCAAGCTGTCACCATAAGCGAGGAATGCTATGAACCTGGTCCGAAAACTCGCAATCTTCGTCGCTGTCGCTGTCCTGCTCGGAGGAGTCGCGCTCGGGGGCCTGCGTCAGCATCAGAGTGCTGCGCAGGATGCGACGCCCAGTTCGCTTGCGGGTCATCCATTGGTCGGTTCCTGGATTGTCGACACGGACACCTCCGTCGCTACCGATTCGCCGGAGATTGGCATCTTTACCTCGGACGGTACCGTCTTGGGCATGGGCGCAACCCGTTGGGTCGCGGGCTCCTGGGAAGCTGCTGACGACACGACCGGAGCGGTGACGATGGCCGGGGTGTTCGCCGCCAATGGAGGGGGCTATGTGGTGCTGCGGGGAGACCATGTGGTCGATTCGACCGGCGATGCCTGGACCTGTGAATGCACCTTTACCGTGGTTGGGCCCAATGGCGAAACGGTAGCCTCCGGCACCGCGACTGCACATGCGACCCGACTGCCAATCGAATCGGTGGACGCGGCCGGCATGCCGCTCGTGGGCTTCCCCACGTGGACGCCGGCCTCGGCTGACGCCACGCCAACCACCTAGGACGAATGGCGTTGAGGCTCCCATGGTCGAAACCATGGGAGCCTCGATTATTTTCGATTGATACGGAATCCGGATGATTGGATAGGGGAATTCTCATTCGTTCGCGCGGCGCTCCTGCGCCTTTCACGAAACCAACCACCTACTACCTTTCCGGATTCGGTATGAGTCGGGCTCGATGCGGTTTGCCGCAAGGGCCCGCAAAGTGCGCAGATCCGAACTGCGGAGACGAGGCTTGGAAGCCTCCGTTTCCACAGTCAATATGGCCATGGAGGTGGACGATTAGCCGTTTTACTCCACCACCCATTTCCGCCAGGGCATGGCGAGGCGTTCAATGAGGGCGATCATCGCGAAAAGTCCGATAGCCATGAGCGCCAGCACGAGCACACAGGCGAACACGAGCGGGGTCTTGAGCGACGCGCCATAGAGCGAGATGGCGTGCCCCAGGCCAGCACTCGATCCGGACGATTCGCCGATGACTGCGCCGATCACGGCGACGGCCATGCCGATCTTCGCGCCGGAGAAAAAGGCTGGCAGCGCCGAGGGGATCTCCACCAGGCGAAAGCGTTGCCAGTTGCTGGCGCCCATGGTTCGTAAGAGATCGAGGGTTCCCCGATCGGCCGAGCGCAGACCGTCGACGAGACTGACGACGATAGGAAAGAACGAGATCAGGGCCACCATAACCACTTTCGGCATGAGCCCGTGGCCGAACCAGATCAAAAGCAAGGGCGCCAGGGCCACCACAGGGATCGCCTGAGTCGCAACCACGATGGGATAGAGCGCGCGTTCGAACACCAGGAAGCGTTCGATGGCAATCGCCACTGGAATGGCGACGAGCACCGCCACGCTGAATCCCACCAGCACTTCCTGCAAGGTCACCCAGGCATCGGCGCGGATGGAAGACCAGTTGTCGATCAGGGCGCGCCAAACGGCGCTGGGAGCGGGGAGATACCAGGCGGGCGTGTCACGCACGCGCACCCAGAGTTCCCAGGCCAGCAGCATGAGCGCGAGCAGACCCAGCGGCAACATCCAGCGCAACATGCGGATCGACCAGGATTCGCCTGGCAGCAGCTCTTCGTCGCTCATGGGAGTGCCAGCTTGTCGATCAACCCCAGCTCGCCCAGCAACCGGGCTCGCATCAGGCTGAATTCGGGCGAGGTTAAAAACCCGCGCGGGCGG
>JBBQPB010000015.1:0-14575 GCA_038331435.1 Thermomicrobiales bacterium
CGAGGTGCTCGCGGCGTTGCGGTAATTCAGGGGCCCGTCTGCTACGCGCACCGTATCGCCGGTCAGGAACGTTCCTGGTGCTCGGGTTACGGTCGTCGGCGAGCTCGAGGTGCGAGTCGGTGTTCGGGTGATGGTCGCCACACCCGTGGGAGTGTTGACCCGCGTGCCGGTGGGAGCCATGTACTTCGTCGAGATCCACCCGACCGAGGCCCCGGAGCTCACCCGGAGCCAGGTGTGCCCGTTGGCCCTCACGGTATCGCCCAGGGAGGTCACCACGGCGCCTGTCGGCAAGGTTGCCAGAATCGATCCCGAGGTCGACGGCGCTTGCCGGAGATTGACACGGGTGTTGATACGGTAGAGGGCACCCGAGGTCGAGGTGACGCCCACCGGCGTGCTCGATGCCACGGTGGTTCGCGTTACCGAGGCGACCCCCGTCGGCGTGGAGACCGATCCGCCCGTGGGAGTGATGTAGCGCATCGACAGCCAACCTACATTCGCTCCGGTTTGCACCCGCAGCCAGGTTTGCCCATTGGCGTAGACCGAATCGCCCAGCGAGGTCACGACCGAGCCGGTCGGCAGCGTTCCAAGGATCGTGCCTGCGGTCGACGGTGTCTGGCGGAAGTTGACCGATGTCGTGGTGCGGTAAACGCGTCCGGCCACGGAGGTTACGCCAGCACTGCTCGTGCGGGTGGCCGTCGCTGTTGGCGTTCTGGTGGCCGACGGTACGATGGTTGCGGTAGCGGAGGAACCCGTTCTGGCTATGTATTGCGTTGCGACCCAGCCGATTGCGCCACTGCTCGTGCGGATATTCGACCAGTCGATGCCGTCCGCGCGCTGCCCGTTGCCGATGATGGTGCCGGTCGATCCGACCGCAAGCGTACCGATGATGCCGCCCGAGTAGCCCGCTGCGGAACGGAAGTTGACCAGCGTCGTCACCCGGAACGAGTCACCGATGGCCCACTGGCCGCTCGTGGTTCCCGTGCGGGTCGCGGTCGGGGTGCGAGTTCCAGGCGTGGCAGTCCGGGTCGGCGTCACGCTGCCGGAGATCGAGCCACCAGCACGCATGTATTGGGCTGCGACCCAGCCAGTGGCGCCGTCGGCGAGGCGGATTTGGTACCAGTCGAAATTATCGACCCGGTTCGGACCCTGCTGCACGGTGCCGCTGGTGTTCATGAGGAGCACCCGTGTGATCGAGGTCGAGAGTCCCGGACTGGCGCGCATGTTCAGGGTGTCGGAATCAACGCTGATCGTCGAACCGATCGCAAAGCTGACGGTTGGCGCGGTGGTCGGTGTCGGGAGCGGAGCCGGCGTCCAGTCGGTGCCACCCGGGGTGGTGCCGATCAGCGCGGTCGCGTGATTGACGAACATTTGCATATAGGAATTGGTGGTCGTGCCGGTCACGTCGGTTCCGTAGCCGAAGTAGGCTCCGGCCACTTTGGTCCAATCCTGCGAATTGATCGCAATGGATTTGTTGACCATTTCGGTGCCACCAGCGAGCACCTGGTTGTACGCGTTGTCGCACATCCAGGTGAAGCTCTTCATGTAATCAGGCACCGCGGAGGTACTGCCGACCTGCATGAGCCCGAAATAGTAGCCCGAGCTTGTCATAGGAGAGCGTGCATTCAACATGCCGCGCGATTCGACCCACATGATGGCTTTGAGCACATTGGCGGGCACGCCGGTCGAGTTCGAAACGCTCAGGATTTCACCGTTCCAACGGTGCAAGTCGGCGTAGGTCCAGGTCATCCCGGACGAATTGCCGGTATTACACGGGAACGGAGTAGCCGTCGGTGGAACCCTAGTAGGTGAGGAGACCTGGGTCGGCGTGCGGGTTGCGGTTTGCGCAGCGGTTTCGGAGATACCGAGCAGTGGTATGAGTGCCAGACAGGCAACGACCAGGCCGACGATTGGCATGGAAAACGTGCGCGCTCGACAATGGCGTCGTTTCCCGGCGAAGCGGCCCAGCACCCGCGTTCCGCTCCTGGAAGCACTGCTTCCAGGCGTCTTCATAGAAGCCACAACTTCCCCCCAAACTCAACAACATGTCTCTGCAATCGACATGCTGTGCCGTCGTCCCTGATTGAGTCTACGTAAAGAAACGCGACCCGGATTCCCAGGAACGAGTTTTTGTGCCCTGCGGTCAATGCCAAATCTGCCGAAAACATGCGAAGTTGGCAGAATCGACGCAGGGGACAAAGGGGATGGTAGTTCAGGCGTAACCTCTCCGACAAACGAAAGTTGCGGGAAATTGGGAGTGCGGGAGCGAGGAGTTGGGAACCAGGAGTCCCCAGGGCATGCTACACGCTCCTGACTTCGAACTCTTATTCGTACCGCTTGAAGACGGCAACCGCGTTCTGCCCGCCAAAGCCGAAGCCGTTGACCATGGCAACATCGACCTGCATCTTGCGGGCGACGTTCGGCACATAGTCGAGGTCGCACCGGGGATCCGGGTCGGTCAGGTTGATGGTTGGCGGCACGATACCATCCCGGATCGCATAGACGCAGGCGATGGCGGAAACACCGCCGGCCGCGCCCAGCAAGTGACCGAGCATCGACTTATTCGCCGAAGCAGCCACCTTGTAGGCATGGTCGCCAAAGGCCATCTTGATGGCGTCTGTTTCCGCAACGTCGCCGACGCTGGTAGAGGTCGCATGAGCCGCGATGTAATCGACATCCTGCGGCTGCAGTCCAGAACGCTGCATGGCCAGGATCATGGCCTTGGCGGCGTGCTTGCCGTTTGGATCGGGCGCGGTGATATGGAATGCGTCAGACGTGAAGGCGCCACCCGAGATCTCGGCCAGGATGTTCGCGCCCCGGTTTAGCGCATGCTCTTCAGATTCGACAATCATCAATCCCGCGCCTTCGGAGAAGACGAAGCCGTCGCGGCCGAGATCGAATGGGCGGCTGGCGGCTTCCGGGTCACTGTTGCGCTTGGAAAGGGCGCCCATGTTCGCCATAGCGGTGATCGAAGTGCGGCGCAAACCAGACTCGGCGCCGCCGGCGATGATCAGGTCGGCTTCATCCCGCTGAATCATCTGCGTTGCCTGTACGAAGGCTTGCACGCCTGATGCGCAGGCAGCCGATGAGGTGACGGTCGGACCGTGAATGCCAAATGCCATCGACACCTGGCAGCTCGCCATGTTCGGCGCGAACAGGGCGATCGTCAACGGATGGACCCATTTGGGTCCTTTGGTCACCATGGCCTCGACGTTCGATTCCATGATAGGAATCCCGCCGCCGCCGCTGTTGATAATGGCGCCGATGCGCTCGCTGTTCTCGGGATCGATGGTGAAGTTGGCGTCTTTGAGCGCTTCGGCTGCCGAGGCAACCGAAAAATGCGAGAAACGGTCCATCCGCTTCGCCAGCTTGGCATCCATATAGTCTTTGGGATCGAAGTTGCGGACTTCACCACCAATGCGCACTTCGAGATCGGAGACATCGAAGTTCTCGATCTCGGCAATGCCCGACTTTCCGGCGAGCAACCCTTCCCAGAGCGTGGTGGCTCCGATACCGAGTGGGGAAACAGCTCCGGCACCGGTCACGACCACTCGCTTCACGTGTAACTCCTCGGTTGGGAACCTGGCCGTCCGGCATTTGCCGCTCGATCCACCCAGGTTGTTTGTCAACTAGAACGAGGACCGGAGACATTGCCGCCGATCAACACGCTAGTGTACGGGATAGCCAGCGAATTTCGCCGACTTTGATTCTAGCGTGTCGCGAGTGTCGGAATTCCGAGCCCAAGCCCGGCCATAGTAACCGTCTGGGCGTCAGAGGCAATACGCTTGATCAAGCTGCCAAGGACATTGCCCGGACCAATCTCGATGAACGACTTCACGCCTGCATCGGACATGGTCTGGATCGAACCGGTCCAATCGACCGGGCGCTCCATTTGCAGGTCGAGCTCTTCATACAGGCCGCCGGTGGTATACAACGGCTGCGCCGTGGTATTGCCGATCACCATGCCACTTGGTTTCTCCGGGAAATCGGGGAGGGAGAGTGCGGCATCCTGCAAGAGTTGTTGGAACTCGGCGTTGGCGTCTGCCATTAGCGGGGAGTGGGAAGCGATGCTGACATTCAAACGGGCCACCCGCCGAGCGCCGCGCCCCTTGGCCAGTTCCATGGCGTTCTCGAGCGCGTCGATCTCGCCGGAAATGACCGTTTGCCCGGGGCAGTTGCGATTGGCGGGAACCACAATGCCGCTGGCTGACGCGACGCGGCAAACCTCGGCGATCGCTTCGTCATCGAGCCCCAGGATTGCGGCCATGCCGCCGGGGTTTTCCGCTCCGGCTCGTTTCATAAGCCGCCCGCGCTCGCGTACGAGGGTGAGGGCCGTGGGGAATTGCAGCACACCGGCAGCTACCAGCGCGGAGAACTCGCCAAGCGAATGTCCAGCGACGTAATCGGGCGCCAGGATGATGCCTGATTCTTCCGCATGCTCATTCAGAGCGGCGAGCGCGGCGATGCTAACTGCCAGGATGGCTGGTTGGGCGTTGACGGTGTCTTGCAGTTGCTCAGCGGGACCATTCTGGATCAGCTCGGTCAATCCGAAACCAAGCGTGTCATCGGCCAGGGCCATCATGGCGCGCGCTATTTCGCTCGCTTCGAGCAGCGGGCCGGCCATACCAACGAATTGGCTCCCCTGACCAGGAAAGACGAAGGCGTACGGTTGCGCCGGAATGGTTGGGGCGGTCATGGTCGATTCCTCTTGCACACGGGGGGGGCGGATCATCTGCGCCAATTTTTGTGCATTTGCCAAAGATTTGCTCGGACCCCGCCAGCCGTCGTCGTCGAGGGCGTAGCCGCCTGCTCGTTTCGATCAACCAACCAGCGGGGAAATTCGCCCTTTGCGCTGGCTGGGCGAACCCACCGCGGACCTGCTTAGTGCAACCGTCGGAGGAAGGCTTGCAAACGCTCGCTCTCCGGGTGGTCCAGTACTTGTTTCGGAGCGCCCTGCTCGACCACAACGCCTCCGTCCATGAAAACGATACGATCGGCCACCTCGCGCGCAAAGCTCATTTCGTGCGTCACTACGATCATGGTGACGCCGTGCGATTGCGCGAGGTCGCTCATCACCTCCAGCACCTCGCCGACCAGCTCGGGGTCGAGTGCCGAGGTTACCTCATCGAAGAGGATGACTTTCGGTTCCATCGCCAGCGCACGGGCGATAGCCACGCGCTGCTGTTGTCCCCCCGAAAGCTGCGAGGGGTAGGAATCGGCTTTTTCCGCCAGGCCAACCCGTGCCAGTAAGCGTTTCGCGTTCTCTTCTGCGACATCTTTTGTAACGCCGCGCACTTTCATCGGGCCAAAGGTGACATTGCGCAGCGCGGTCATATGCGGAAAGAGATTGAACTGCTGGAAGACCATCGAGGTCTCGGCACGCAGCTTCGCAATCTCTTTTTCGGGTGCCGGTTTCAGCTGCCCGTTGTGCTCGCGATAGCCGACGAGCTGGCCGTCCACATAGATTCGGCCATCCTGATAGGTTTCCAGGAAGTTGACGCAGCGCAGCATGGTGGTTTTGCCGGAGCCACTTGGTCCGATGACGCAGACAACTTCACCAGGGGCAATATCCAGATCGACGCCTTTGAGCACCTGGAGCTCGCCATAGCTCTTATGCAGGTTCCTGATGGACACCATGGCATTTGGACCAGGTGCGAGATTGACGCTCATCGGGCGACCCCATAACGGTACCGCTGGGCCACCAGGACCCCGATGCGGGAGATCGAGAAGCAAATCACAAAGTAGATTGCGGCCGCCGCGATGTAGAAGGGCAGCACATCCCCCGTGCGCTCCACGATCTAACGGGTGGCGAACAGCAGCTCGCTCATGCTGAGGAGCGATGCGAGTGACGTGCCTTTTACCAGCTCGGCGGCGGTATTGGTCCAGGGGGGAATGATGACTTGCATCGATTGCGGGAGGCTGACATGGAAAAGCCGCGGCCAGAAGGTGAGCCCGAGCGACTTGGCGGCGTCCGTTTGCCCCTTCGGAACCGAAGAGATGGCACCCCGCACCACCTCACCTACCTGGGCGGCACCGAAGGCGCTCAACCCAATGGCGGCAGCCTGGAAGCGACCGACATTGGTCGGCACGTGGAAGCTGCCGATGCTGATATCGACTGCCGGCAGGATGTAGTAAATCAGGAAGAGCACGACCAGGATCGGTAGCCCGCGGACGATATCGACATAGAGCCGCAACAGTGTGCGGATCAGACGATTGCCATAGACCAACCCAACGCCGATGAACAAGCCGATGAGCGAGCTCGCTACGATGGCGAGCGCCGAAAGCTGCAACGTGAGCTTGAGTCCCAGCCAGAGGAGATGGCGGTTGTCCCAAACCTCGTTCATGCCACCGTCCATTTGATGCGCCGTTCGAGGAAGCGCAAGCTCAACGCAATGGCGTAACAGGTGACGAGATAGATCGCCCCGGCGGTAGCCCAGGCTTCGATGTAACGAAAGTAGTCAGTGCTGACTTTGCGAGCGGCCCAGGTAAGCTCGGGCGCGGCAATGGCGACGGCAATCGATGTGTCCTTGAAGAGTCCGATAAAGGTGTTGCCGAGCGAGGGAAGCACGGTGCGGAACATGATCGGCAGCGTGATCGAAACCGCAGTCTGGGTGCGGGTCAGGCCGAGCGATGTGCCGGCTTCCAGATACCGCTGGCCGACCGAGACGATGCCAGCCGAGAAGATCTCTGTCAGATACGCGGCGGCATAAATCGCCAGTGCCACGATGAAGGTACGTTCCGCATCGGGCAGGATCTTGAGCACCCATTGCTGACCGGTGCTGCGGCGCGGAAAAACCTGAGGTAATCCAAAGTACAACAGTGAAACGATGAGCAACAACGGGATATTGCGGAGCAGCTCGACATAGGCTGTGACGAACCATCGCACTGGGCGCGGACCGTATTGCCGCGCAAACGCCAACAGCAGCCCGATGACCGTGCCGATGAGCAGGCCGAGGATGGCCATCTTCAACCCGAGCACCAGCCCGTCGATGAAGAGATCCTTGTTATTGGTGATGTATTCCCAACGGAGCTTGTACATAGGTCATTGAACACAGGCAGGAGCGCGCCGCGGCGCGCTCCTGCTCTGCTGAGTGCGAATTACTTGAACTCGACCGGGAAACCGATCGGCGGATTCGGCAGATCCTCGCCAAAGTAGGTTTTGAACGCGGCCTGGTAGATCGGGAAGTCCAGCCCGACCATACCCTGCATCAGCGCGGTGTTGACGAAGTTCAGGAAGACCTGATCGCCTGGCTTGAGCGATGCGGCGTACGACTGGGCATCCCATCCTTCCGGAATTGTCTTGTACGCCTCGGGATCCTGCGCCACTAACCAGCGGCCAGTCGACATGTCGATGCCGGTTGCATCCACACGGCCGGAATCCAGCGCCTCTACCGATGCTGCGACCGAATCGAACTGCTCGACCTTGGCATCAGCAACACCGCGGTGAATCATGTCCTCAGCGGTGACATTCGCCAGAATGGCGATCGTCAATCCCTGATCCTGCATTTCGGCCAGCGAGTTGTACTCGGAGTCGGCCGGCAGCAGCAGGGTAACGCCTTCACGATAGTAGGGGACCGTGAACGCAGCCTGTAGCGCACGGGCGGCAGTGACCGTCATGAACTGAAAGTTGATATCGACCTTGTCCGAGAGCAGGTCGGGGATGCGCGCATCCGCCTCGTGCACAACAAAATCGATGTACTTGCGCGGTTCTTCGCCCGCAGTGATCTGGGCCGCGTCGAGCCCGAAAATACCGCCTGCGAGAAGCATCGCGAGCGAGATGTCGAACCCGACCAGTTGGCCGTTTTCGTCCTCGAAGTGCCACGGCGGGTTGGTGCTGCCGGTGCCGACGACGATTTTACCCCGATCGAGAATCTTACCGATCAAGCTGTCTGAGCTCGCGTCCTGCGCCATAGCGTGCAAGCTCGGTAGCGAAACGGCCGCGGCCGCCCCGCCGATCATTGCGCCTCGGGAGATCAGAGTTCGGCGACTCGTCATTCCCGGGATCCGGTTTTCTGGCATGTAATACCTCTTCCTTTCCGCAATGCGCGTGTGCGCATGCGATCTACGTCCGAACGACTCATTGGACCACAAGTAAACCACTCTGAATTTTGGGACGATCCAAATTTTCTGTCAATGGAGGCAAGCTGGACGGTGAATTGCTTACTATGCCATAAGAGATGCCGCAAACGATCAACAGCGAGGTAGACCGATCATGGACATCTATCAGCGACTCGGTGTGCAGCCGATTATCAATTGCGCAACCACCTACACCCGCTTCGGCGGTTCGATCATGGCGCCGCATGTTGCGCAGGCGATGGCCGATAGTGCCGGAGTCTTCGTCAACATCTTTGAACTTCAGGAAGCTGTCGGGAATCGCCTGGCCGAGCTGACCGGGAACGAAGCGGCGTATGTGAGCAACGGAGCCGCGGCCGCGCTGACGCTTGCCACCGCTGCGGCAATCACCGGCAACGACCTGGCCCTCATGGCGCGCCTGCCGAACAATCTGGAGGGGATGAAAAACCAGGTCGTCGTCCACCGCACGCAGCGCAACTGGTATGACATTGCGGTCCGCATGACGGGGGTGGAGCTGGTCGAAATCGGGCACATCATGGAGACCTATCCGTGGGAGCTCGACGATGCCATCAACGAGCGCACGGCTGCAGTGGTGTACTTCGCTGGCAGTCATCTCAACCGCAACACGCTCCCGCTAGAGTTCGTCATCGAGCGGGCACATGCGCGGGGGATTCCCGTGATTGTGGATGCGGCAGCCCAGGTGCCACCGGTTTCCAATTTCTGGCATTTCACACGCGATCTCGGAGCAGATGTCGCCATTTTTAGCGGTGGCAAGATGCTGAGCGGTCCGCAGAACAGCGGCCTCGCGGTTGGAACGACAGCGATGATCGAGGCGATGCGTCTCAATGGGCCGCCGGTGCAACGCATTGGCCGACCGATGAAGGTTTCCAAGGAAGCGATGATCGGGCTTCTCACCGCGGTCGAGACCTATCTCGAAACCGACCATACTGCCGAGGCGTTGGAGTGGGAGACTGTTGTGGCGAGCTGGGAAGCGACCTGGCAACTCCTGGCGCCACGATGGCTCACTATCGAACGAGAGGCGACGGGCGAAGCGGGCGAGCCGATTCCTCGCATTCTGATGCAAGTTTCCCTCGATGCGCCGCTCTCTCGAGACGATCTGATCGCGGGTTTGCGGGCGGGGAGACCTCCTATTGAGGTCGTCGTCGAAAACGAATCGACCATCGCCTTCAGCCCCCACCTCCTGCGACCGGGCGAACCGGAGATCGTCGAGCAGCGGGTTGCACAATTAATCGTAAGCCACCTGCTCGCGCAGCCTTCGGGAGCCATCGCCGGGGACTAGGTTTTACATCGCAAATCTGCTACGATGAGAACGTACGCTCCCGACGCTTGGTACGACTCCCGCTAATCGTTTGAAGATGGTTTTCGACTCATCTGCCTTTGCGGAGGGAGAATCATGCGTATTCGTCTAGTTGGACTCGCGGCGTTGATGTTCGCGATGCTTGGGCTTGTGGGGTATTCCCTTGTGGGTTCGGACGTGCTGGCGCAGTCGGGTACTCCGGCAGCGACACCATTGGCCGAACTGACACCTGCGGGTGACACCTCTGCTACGCCATTGTCCGAGACTGCCGCCACGCCGGTGGCAGAACCGGTGCGTGTCGTAACGCTGGTCGGGTGGTATCAGAATTCGGCCTCAGGCAATATTCTCGAGATAGGCCCATTGCAGACCACCGATCAACTGGTCGGCGGACCTGGGGACCCGACCAGTACTTTGACTGGCACGGCAGATCTCGATTCCGAAGATAACAATGGGCTGCCGCGTATCGTGCTCGGCGATACGATTCTGGACGGCACCGAAATGTTCGCGGGCGATCCTGAATCGGTGTTCAACTGGATCTATTACCAGGGCGATCCCGCACTCCGGCCGGCAACACTGGTCATCCCGGTCATCGCGACCGCAGGGCCCTACGAAGGCCGGTCCGGTACGATCACCTTCCTTTCGCGTAGCTCGCCCGGCAGCGGGATTTTCGTCGCCATGCTCAACCCGGCAGAGTAGACGGTATCGCACGCATCGAACGCGCAACAGGGGCGGCAACTGCCGCCCCTGTTGCGCGTTCTTTTGCAAGCTTGCAGTCGACCTACACGGCGGTCCCCTCCGGTAGCGGGGACATGATCGCGTTGGGATCGAGCCGTTTGAGCATGTCGAACCCGATGCGCGCGCGGCGCAAGCGCTCGCGGGTGAGTGCAATCGCGGTGGCTTCCAGGTGCGTGCCGGCCGGGTAGATGTTCGGCGCATTCCGCAGGCCGAACTTCAGGTAGACCGGCGCGCAGATGCGCACCAGCTCGGCGATCTCGTAGTACCGAATGAAACCGCCAATATCATCGGGAACCTCGACGTAGATATCGAGCGGCATGGTGGTCGCGGCGCGAATCGCGGCCAGTTGTGCCAGCGAGAGGTCGGTCGGAGTATTGAAGGTGGTCAGACCGAGGTCCTGCAGCAAACGGACCGAGACCGGATTGGCAGCGCCGAGCATGACTGACCCCTTGAGAATCAGGTCCTTCGGGAGATCTCCGGCGTCCTTCATCTTGCCGATCACCAAAAGAAGGCCTTCGTCGGTAATCAGGACGCTGGTGATGCCATGCTCCAGCGCGCGCTTGACGTCTTCGACGCCGTGGACCAGTTGATCCATGCCGCGTGCTTTTGGACCGACAATCTTGCCGGCAGCGGAATAGGCCATGGCGCCAGTGTCCCACCCGGCACGTGGACCGACAAAGAGGCTGATCTCGATGCCGCGTTGGCGGCCCAGACCGGCCATCTCGTCGAGTTCGTCGTCAGTAAGCAACATGATGCCGCTTCCCTGGCTCACCCGGTGCACCGGTACCCCGTACTCATCGGCGCAGGCATAGACGGCGCGCAACGCGTTCGGGCCCTCGACCGATGGGATTTCGATACGCCATTGGCCGCCGTCGGGAAAACGCTGTTCCGACGATGGCAGATCGCGCAGATCGTGGTCGGGTAGTCCCATGCTTCGCAGAAACGCCTTCGTTTCCTCGATTCCGTTCATTGGCTCCTCTTCCCTGAATACCGGGCGTGCCCTTTAGGCACGCGGAGAATGCGCGTAGGGTAGCGGGAAACGAGGTTCGTAGGGAGGGTTGGGGCTAGAAGTCGAACAACTTCGCCAGCGGAATCGAAAATCCGGGAACGATCTCACCGCCGTCGAGGGAATCGGTGTCGTTCAGATGCTGGGTAGGGTGACCCGGCTTATAGATCGTCGCGGTGCGACGATCAGGATCGATCCACCACACCAGGGGAATACCGATTCGTTCGTAGAGCGCCTGCTTGCGGCGAATGTCCAGGGGTTCGTCTGTAGGCGAGATCACTTCCACGATAAGATCTGGGCACGCGGGAAAAAAGCCTCGACCCTTTGGTGCAAGGTGCATGCGATCTTGTTGAACGAAGGCAACATCCGGGGCAACCACCGTATCCGGATTCTTTTCTACGATGAATCCAGCTTCTGCGAACGTGACCGCGCCAAGCCGATGTGCTTCCACATGACCGCCGATGGCCAAAGCGATCCGGGTGAGTACCCGCGAAGAGTTGAAACTCGACGGCGACATTTCGTGCAGCGCTCCCTGAATGAGCTCGAACCGAGCGTCGCTTCCCATGGCTTCGAGTTCGCGGGCAGTGATGAGATGTGTGATCGTCATGACAAGATCCTGATCGATTGCTCGGGGTGGCATTCGACGGCTACCACGGGCTCTCGTTGGTTATGCTCCAGGGCGTCAGCGGTTTGAACCCAAGCTCGACAAGACGGACGCCGCTTGTTCCGCGACAGATCGTACGATCTCTGCGGCTGGCAGGATTTCGTGCATCACGCCAACGCTTTCCCCAGCATAAAGGACCATGCTTTCCAGATCGCCGGTGGTGCCGGTGCCGGGAAAATCATCGTGGTAGCGCATGATGGGAATACCTTTGTTGGTATGGCCAATAACGTCACTTTCTCCTGGCCCCCGGCCCGGCTCGGGGCGTCCCGCTTCTTCCCAAAGCTGGAGTGATTTGTTGGGCAACGTGCGGAGCGCAGCGTTTTGCGGCCAACCGCCCCGAAAGAGGGTGGTGTGAATAGTGTCGCTCGCCCCGGCATCGAGCAACCAGCGTTGATAGTCGATATGGGCATCTGCCTCTGTCGAGAGCAGGAAACGCGTTCCCATCAAGACGCCGGATGCGCCCAGGCAGAGCGCGGCGGCAAGTCCACGACCGTCGCCAATGCCACCTGCTGCAAGCACCGGGATCGGCGCGACGGCGTCGACCATTTCAGGCAGCAGCGCCATGATGCTGGTCTGACCCTCCACGTGGCCACCTGCCTCATGCCCCTGGGCCACAATCGCATCGGCGCCGGCATTTTTGGCGCTGATTGCGCCGGAAGTCGTGCCCACCGTGTGAATCAACACGGCGCCGGCAGCATGGATTTGCTCAACCCAGGGCGTGGGGTCGCCCCAGAAGAGGGACACGACGCGCACGCCTTCCTCCAGGGCCATGGTTAGCCGCTCGGTCGGGTCCCAAGCGAGCACGAGATTGATCCCAAACGGCTTATCGGTCAGGGCTTTGGATTGCTGGATGAGGTCGCGTGCCTCGTTGGGCGAGCGCCAGGTAAGGGAGAGCATCCCGAGTCCGCCGGCGTTGCTGACAGCTGCCGTTAGCTCGGGGGTGGTGGCTGAGCCGATGGGCGCTTGCACAATGGGAAGGTCGATTCCAACCAGGCGGGTGAAGTCAGTGGCGAGCGATGTCATGGGGTGCATACCTCGAGGTCAGTGATCGAGCAGCCAGCGGATGCGCGAAAACGAAAGGATGTAAATCAGGGCAGCAAAGGTCCACAACGTCTCGGCGATCCAGCGATAGCCGGTGACCCACAATCCATAGCCGGCCAGCAAAAAGAGGCCGACTTCCAGAACGAGGCGAACCGGCCCCGGTGTCGGAAACACACTGGGTTTGCCTGCCGACGACATCCCGGATGGGCGGAAAATAGCCCATATGAGGATAGCTGCTGCGGTCAAAACAAGAGCAGACAGGAACCGATTAACACCGTTGCCTGCATTCCAGCCGATCCATCCGAACGATGCCCACATCCCCATTTCGAGCAGGAACATGAAGATATCCGGGAGTGAAATCCCGAAGCGTTCGCTTTGTGGAACCCGCTCCTCGGTCAAAGAGCGCGGACGCCCAAGCCGGCTTTCTTCATGTCATCCAGGTGTTCGGTGACATGATTGCCGAACACTTCGACGATGCGTTCCAGGGTCTGCGGGCCTGCTTCCGGATGCTGGACGGTCCGCTCCCAGGCATCGTCGGGAAGGGCCCGCAGAATGGAGAGGTTGACGGAACGCAACGCGGCAAGCGCGTCCAGCAAGAGATCGTCCGGCACCTGGTCATTCGGGATGCCCGCCTCATAGCGATCCGGGTCGAACGGGAGAATGGCGCTGCCAGGATCGGCGATTGCCACTCGCATGCGGGTAGAAAACAGGATCTCGGTTTCCATCAGATGCTGGAGGATTTGCCGAGCGCTCCAACCGCCGTCGATTGGTTGGGTGCGTTTTTCCGCAGGAATGTTGCGATAGATCATCACGAACTCGGTCATGGCGTTGTTCCAGGCGGCAAGTTGTGCGTAGTGGTTGCTCATGTCAGATCCTTGCTTGTTTGATGCGCGAACTCAGTGGGGGGACGTTTGATGATCAGGGCCGCGTTTTGCCCTCCGAGGCCAAATCCGTGCTTGGTCATGTACTCGAAGTCATGTTTGCGCGGTGCTCCGTGGACCACATCGAGCCCGACTTCCGGATCGGGGTTCTTATAGTTGACGGTCGGAGGAATGATTTGCTCCGACAGTGAGAGGATACCCATAGCGGTTTCGATCGCGCCGGCGCCGCCCATACAATGGCCAATGTTTCCTTTGACCGACATGACCGGAATCGAGGATGCGCGCTCGCCGAAAATGTGGTGGATGGCGCGTGCTTCCGCGATATCGCCGGCCGGTGTCGAAGCCGCGTGCGCCTGGATATGCCCGATTTGATCGGGCGTAACGCCGGCATCAGCCAACGCGCCGGCGATGGCGCGGGCTGCGCCGGTCCCATCCGGCTGAGGTGCGATCGGGTGATAGGCGTCGTTGCTGGAGGCAAAGCCAACGATCTCGGCGAAAACCCTGGCTCCCCGCGCCATGGCGAAATCGTAGTCCTCCAGCACAAGGGCACCCGCTCCTTCGCCGAGGGCAAACCCAGCGCGGGTTGCGTCGAATGGGCGCAGCGCCTCTTCCGGATTCTCATTGGAATCGGTCACGAGCGCGCGCATGGCCGAAAATCCGGCCGCGCCCATGGGATGCATGGTCGATTCGGTCGCACCCGCCACCATGAACGGCGCGATCCCCGACTGCACGATATGGAACGCTTCGCCAATCGCCTGGGTGCCGGTAGCGCAGGCGGTCGAGACGGTGTTGCTGGGGCCACCCATGCCGAATCTCCAATGCACGGTATAGGACGCCATGTTCAGCGGGAATTTCACGTG
>JBBQPB010000016.1:0-14206 GCA_038331435.1 Thermomicrobiales bacterium
TTGTTTGCACTCGGGATGCCGGCGCAGCCAGTGGATACCCATATCGAACGCGTGAGCAAGCGGATTGGGACCACGAATGGCGAAAAAACCGCCGCCGGTATTCAACATGTGTACGAGGCATGCTTGCCCGCGGACGGTCAAACCATGTTCGCGTTTCATGTCGATCTGATCCGGCACGGGCGCGAGATTTGCACCGCACGAGCGCCAAAGTGTTCTCTGTGCATGATGACGGATATCTGCGACTACTTTGCCGACCACGCGAAAGCAGCGTCCTGAGATGGCTGCTCAAGCCACACGATTGGTGCTCGTGCGACACGGGCAGACGTCGGCTAACACAGCCCGGCTGCTGAGCGGTTCGACCGATCTGCCTCTCGACGCAACGGGCGAGCGGCAAGCGCAACTCGTGGCAACGCGGCTTGCCAATGAAATTGACGCGCAAGCGCTCGTTTCAAGTCCGCTGGCCAGAGCACGATCGACGGCGGCTGCAATTGGGAATATAACTGGACTATCCATCCAGGAATCCCCCGATCTCCGCGAAGTCCATTTCGGCGACTTCGAAGGGCTGACGGTGGCGCAGGTCGAAGAGCATCATCCGCATATCGCAATGCAAATGCTCGACCCGCACGATACGGAGCTGCACTGGCCGAACGGCGACCACATGCATGAGTTCTACCAGCGAACACAGCGAGCGTTCGCGGCGATTGCCGAAGAACATTTCAGCAAGACCGTCATCGTTGTGGCTCACGGCGCGGTGATCGGCGGATATCTCCGCTATGCGACCGGTCAACCCATCAATGCGTGGCGCACGTTCAGCTTACGAAACTGCTCGCTATCGCTCGTGGATGTGATTGACGGAGCTCCCCGTGTGGTCATCGCCAACGATTGCGATCACCTGGGTGATGGGATCGCGCTGGCCGAAGAGCCAACGCGGCCATGAAGGTCACTGTGTTGGGGAGTGCTGCCGCGGGCGGAAATGCCGGGTCTGGCTGCAGTGGATACCTGGTGCAAGCGGGAGCTACCAGGGTGTTGATCGATTGCGGTGCTGGCACGGTACAGGAATTGAAACGTTCTCTCGACGTGCGCGATCTAGACGCCATTGTCATCTCTCATATGCATTTGGATCACATCCTCGATCTTGTGACGTTGCGGGCAGCATACCGCTATGCGCCAGAACCGTTCGATGGGCGCATTCCCCTTTGGTTGCCTCCGGGAGGCACCGAGATTCTGGACAGTCTGGCGGCGCCACTGGATCTGGATCATCACTCTCCCCTCTTCTTCGATCAGGTCTACTCGACTGCGGAATATAACCCGTTCGATTCGCTCCAGATGGGCGCAATTTCGATCGACTTCGCTCCCGCGCAGCACGCCATGCCAGCCTGGGCCATGCGGATCGCACGGGCGGGATCAGATTCGGCTATCGGCTTCAGTTCGGATACAGGCCCGGTTACCCATCTGGCTCCGTTCCTACAAAAAGTGAAGGTGCTGATCTGCGAGGCAACACTCTTGCACAGCGACGTGTCTCCGATGGATCGGGGGCATTTGACGGCCCAGGAAGCAGGCCGGTTGGCACAGACGTGTCTCGCGGAAAGGTTGGTTCTGACGCACACCTGGGACGAACTCGGTGCAGATCGTTTACTGCAAGCGGCTAGCGCGGCATTCAGCGGTCACATCGAACTTGCGTGGCCGGGAACGGAGATCGCGATTTCATGAACGAGCGGGCAACGTACACGGTAGGTCACTGGACCGACCGCGAGGCACTGACCGGTTGTACCGTCATCCTCTTCGACGGTCTGGTGCCGACTGCGTTCGAGGCTCGAGGCGGAGCGCCCGGGACTCGAGAAACCGATTTGCTGCGATCGAGTGCATCCGTCCAGGCAGTCGATGCGATTCTCCTCGCCGGCGGAAGTGCGCCCGGGCTCAGTGCTGCCGACGGCGTGGTGCGCTTCCTGCAGGAGCACCAGCGGGGATTCCCGACCGTTGCCGGTCCGGTTCCGATCGTACCGGCGGCGATCATTTTCGATCTCGCGGTGGGGGCCCCGATCTCACCTTGCGCCGATGACGGGTATGCCGCTTGCCTGGCGGCGATCGAACCAGATTCGATCGAACGTGGGCAGGTCGGCGCTGGAGTCGGAGCACGCATCGGAACGATGCATCCGGAGCAGCAACCCGGACGAGGCGGATTCGGCGCCGCCACGGTTACTTGCGCGGCCGGCACGGTTTCCGCCTACATGGTGGTGAATGCGGCTGGTGAGGTCATTACTCCAGACACACGCGATGACGTGCGCTCACTGCTGTTGCGTGCACGTGTCCCCGGAGAGGGCCGCGAGTCGACCACCATCGGCGTCCTGGTCACCGATGCCGCAGTCGACCACCGTACCCTGGAGCGGATGACGATCGCCGGGCACGACGGCATGGCTCGTATGATTCGCCCTTGCCATACGGCGGTCGATGGGGACGCGATATTCTCCTGTGGTTTGCAGCGCGGCACATGTGACGTTATGACCACAATGGCGCTTTGCCTGGCGGCGGAACTCGCGGTGGAACGAGCCATTCTTGATGCTGTCATGTCGTGATGATCTCCGAGGAAGCAGCCGATGCGGTGGTATTATCGGTAGGAAGCACTGACATCAAGTTCGGAATCGACCTCATTGAGTAGCACGAACTCCGATGACCTATCTCTCCACACCACGATTTCTGCTTTCCACCTCCAGTAGTCCGATCCTTTCCGGAACCTCGTATCTGGAGATCGGCAGCCGATTGCCGCTGAGCGGTATCGATCTGGACAATTTCGGTTCCTTCCGCACGAAAATGCAGCGATGGAACGCTGTTCCGGCGGATGAAACGGATCATATTCGCTCGATCTGGGTTCCTTCAGATTCACCGTATGTTCAAAGTTCGACGATCGACGAAATCGGTCCGGTCCGTATCAAAGGCGGGAGTCGCCCAACGGTCGTTATCGATCGCCCTGACCGGCGAACACGGGATGACCTGGCCAGTCAGGTAGCGACCGCTATCCGGTTGCGACAACTGACCAGCGAGCAGTGCCGGGTTGCCATAGCCGTGCGGCCATATCATCCAAATGGGGTACGGGCACATCTGAGTCAGATCGCCGGTTTGCGGATGCAGGCATCGGAATGGGATATCGATATCGCACTTGATCTCAGCCGCGAAGTTGACTGGCTGTGGGAAACCGAGGCGTCTATCTATCGGATGATGTCGTCGCTCCAGTTGTTGCGGATCGGCAATACCGCGGGAACGCTAGATGGTCGTTTCCGGGCATCGTTGACCGATCGGGCCTTGTCGTCGTGTGCCGAGCTTGGTTTCGACGGGATGATCAGTCTCGTGACTCCGGTCCCGTGGTGGCATTGGCGCAACGAGCGGACTATCGAAGCGTTTTGCCGGGATGCGACCGGCCGGGTGGTGCGGAAGTTCTCACGGATCTCGTCGAGCGGAGAGTTTACGACCGAACTTTCGGCTCCAGTGGAGTCCGAATAGATTCTGGCGCTTCTGGTCAGAGTTGACTCAGTAGAAAACATGTAATGGAATAAGCCGCCCACGTGGGCGTACCAGCCATGTCGCACGATAAACGGCGGCGCTGTTGGGCGCCGCCGTTTGCGTTTGGTTGCGATGTAGTGCGGCGAGATTACCGCTTGGTGTACTGAGGCGCCTTGCGAGCTCGCTTGAGTCCGACTTTCTTGCGCTCTTTGACGCGAGCGTCGCGGGTCAGGAGGCCGGCGCTCTTGAGCGGACCACGAAGCTCATCGTCCGATTTCGCGAGGGCACGTGCGATGCCATGGCGCACAGCTCCGGCCTGGCCGGACGTGCCGCCGCCAACAACTTTGACGATGACGTCATAGGAGTTGGTGGTTTGGGTAAGCTCGAGCGGTTGCAGAACGGTGACGTGGAGCAGAGCACGACCACCGAAGTAGTCGGTCATTTCCTTGCCATTGACCTGGATCGAACCGCTGCCCGGGTACATGCGAACGCGGGCGACTGCTTCTTTGCGCCGCCCAGTTCCATAGAGATAGCGCTGCTTGGTATCAACCATGTGATGACTCCCTTACCGGCCTAGACGGCCATATCCTTTGGCTGCTGGGCTTCGTGCGGATGTGACGCGCCGGCATAGACCTTCAGCTTCTTGAGCTGCTCTTCACCAAGGGCGTTCTTTGGGAGCATACCCTTCACCGCGAACTTAATGATGCGCTCAGGATGCTGCTGGCGCATGTCGCGCAGCGAGACCTGGGTGAGACCGCCGGGATACCCGGAGTGACGGCTGTAGAGCTTTTCGCGCTCCTTATTACCAGTCACCGCAATCTTGTCGGCATTGATAACGACGACGTAATCGCCCATGTCCATATGCGGGGCGAACGTCGGCTTGTTCTTGCCGCGCAAGGTACTGGCGATCACCGTGGCAAGCCGGCCGAGGGTCTTACCCTCTGCGTCGACAACATACCAATCGTGATGAACGTCTCTTGCTCGCGGCGACCAGGTTCTACGTTCCATCTTCTTATCCTGACTCCCCGGCTCGAAGCCGGCCATACGGCCGGTTCCGCTAGGCCTCCGGCTGCTCGTTTTCATATCCGACCGCCCAGAGTGTCAACCCTTCGGCCGGGACATTTTTTGGCGCTAGGCGCCGGTCCTTTGCGACGAACAACTCATCGATCAGTTCCGGTGGGCGTGCGCCGCGCCCGATTTCTATCAGGGTTCCTACGATTCCACGAACCATGCGTGGCAAGAACCCATTTGCCACGATTCGGACGTCGATCAGCGTCCCTTCTTGTCGGTTCGCGCCCCACCAGCTTTCTCGCTCTCGAACCGTGCAAATCTGCACAATACGAGTCGATCCATGCTGGCGATCCTTGCGACTCGACCACGGGACGCCTTCGCCTCCCGATGCGAATGCCGCGAAGTCATGCTCCCCGACGATCCGGTTGGCCGCGTCCGCCATGCGAACGAGGTCGAGCTGTTGGGGAAACACCCAAACATACCCATCCGCGTTCGGCTGGCGGGTTCCGGCCCAGATACGATACCGGTATTCGCGCCAGGTTGCAGAGTATCGTGCGTGGAAGCCTTTTGGCTCCAGTTGCGCCTCCTGCACCGCGATGTCTGGCCCAAGGTGGGCATTCAACGCTTTGGGCAGCTGCCGGATATCAACCCGGATTCCTTCGCGGGAACAGCTGGCCACCTGTCCGGCAGCATGCACGCCGCGATCGGTGCGGCCTGCAAGATGAATTGGGATGGCCCTGCCGGCAATCTCCTCAAGCGCTCGTTCCAGTTCTCCCTGAACGGTCCGCACGCTCGCCTGACGTTGCGACCCGACGAACTCCCGGCCATCGTAACTCACCCGCATGCGGATGATTTCGAGGGCCGGAACGTCGAATCGCTTTCTATTCGACAAACTCGATCAGCGCCATCTTCGCGGCGTCACCGCGACGAGGCTCCAACTTCGAGATGCGGGTGTATCCACCGTTGGTAGATTCGTAGCGCGGCGCGATGATCTCGAAGAGCTTGGTCGTCGCGAGCGGGTTGTCGATCTTGGTCATGATCAGATGGCGATTCGCATGCGAGTCCGTACGAGCGATGGTCACCAACTTCTCGATTACCGGACGGAGATCCTTCGCCTTGGCCTCGGTGGTCGTGATCCGCTCATGGAGAATCATCGAGATCGCAAGCTGGCGGAAGAGCGCCTGGCGTTGTGCTGGGTTACGGCCGAGTTTACGGCCAGACTTTCGGTGTCGCATGAATTTACTCCTCGTCGTCCAGGTCGCCGCCGATGCCACGCTCCTGAAGCGCCCGCAACGCAGCGGCCATATCGTCGATGTCCTCGTCGTCAGTGTCGATCGCTACGGCTGCTCCGCCGATCTGTACGTCTTCCGGCCAGTAGCCGTACTCGATCAACTTGTCGCGCAGTTCATTAAAGGAGCGCGGTCCAAAGTTGCGGATCGACATGAGGGTGTCGGCGTCCATGGACAGCACGTGCCCAACCGTCTCGATACCGCGGCTGCGGAGCGCATTGGTGACGCGCGGCGAGAGCCCCAGATCGGTCAGGCGGGTGTTTTGCACCTCTTCCGGAATCGTGGGGCCAGATGCCGTTTCGGTCACGGACGGAGCACGATTGAACTCGGCGAAGATCTTGCTATGCTCGACCAGGATCTGGGCGGCTTCGGAAAGAGCATCGTCGGGTTCGATGGTCCCGTCGGTCAGAATTTCGAGGATCAAGCTATCGAAGTTGGTCTGCTGACCGACACGGGTGTTTTCAACGACGTAGTTGACCTTCTGGATCGGAGTGTAGATGGCGTCAATGGGAATCTCGCCCAACGCAAAGGTTTCCTGCGACTCAGCTTCACGGTAGCCACGACCGCGGTTCACCCAGAGGTCCACGTCCAGCACAGCATCCGGCGCGGTAAGGGTCGCAATTGCCTGATCGGGGTTGATGACGTCGACTTCGGTCGGCCAAGCGACATCGCCGGCCGTCACGACTCTGTCGCCTGTACCGTCGCCGCGCACATAGAGGTGCGCGCGCACGTCGCCATTGATATCCTGCACACGGCGCAAGCGGACCTTTTTCAGGTTCAGAACCAACTCAGTAACATCCTCGCGGACATCCTTGACTGTCGAAAACTCGTGCCAAACGCCGTCGATGCGGACGCGCGAAATCGCAACGCCCTCCAACGACCGCAGCAAAATCCGGCGGAGTGCGTTGCCAAGCGTGGTGCCATATCCGGGTTCGAGCGGCTCAACGCGATAGCGGCCGTAATTCTCGCCCTCGGCGACAGTTTCAATCGTAAATCCAGGTCGCTCCAACAATGGGAACTGCCTCCTTGAAGATAAGTGGATCGCTCGCGAGCATCAAACGTCGCCCCGCTGAACAAAATTGACCAGCGGGGCGAACGGGAATTAGCGGCTGTAATACTCGACGATGAGCGCTTCGTTGAACTGAGGGATCTCCATCTGATCCCGACCCGGCAGCGCGAGCACCCTGCCGCTGAGCTCAGTCGGACTGACCGAGAGCCATTCAGGGGCCTGCTTGCTTTGCAGCAGATCGGTGGCGGTGGAGAAATATTCTCGCGTTCGGCTTTGAGTGCGGACGGAAATCATGTCGCCCGCGCGTACCTGAAATGAAGGAATATCTGTCTTGCGGCCGTTCACCGTGAAGTGACCGTGGCGAACCAGTTGGCGCGCCTGCTGCCGCGAATCCGCAAAGCCCATGCGGAACACCGTATTGTCCAGCCGCGACTCGAGGAGTTGCAGCAGGTTGTCACCAGTCACGCCGCCCTTGCGCTCGGCCTGGGCGTAGATCTTGCGGAACTGCGTTTCGAGCACACCGTAGTAACGACGCACCTTCTGCTTTTCGCGCAGCTGCATGCCGTACTCCGATGGACGTCGCGTGCGGCGCTGGCCGTGCTGTCCCGGCGGGTAGTTGCGCGGAGGAGATTTCTTGGTAATCGGGCATTTTGGCCCGTCGCAGCGCGAGCCCTTCAAATAGAGCTTGACGCCCTCACGCCGGCAAAGCCGGCAAACTGGTCCTGTATAGCGAGCCATTCCTCTTAGCGACCTTTCCTAGACGCGGCGCCGCTTGGGAGGCCGGCAACCATTATGCGGAATTGGAGTGGTATCGGTGATTGAAACGACCTGAACGCCGGCAGCCTGCAGGGCGCGAATTGCCATCTCACGTCCCGAGCCAGGGCCCGTGACATAGACATCGACCTGACGGAGCCCATGCTCCATCGCCTTTCGGGCCGCTTGCTCAGCAGTCACCTGCGCGGCGTAGGGAGTGCTCTTGCGAGACCCTTTGAAGCCATTCGACCCTGCGCTCGACCAGGCAATGACATTGCCAGCTGGATCGGTCAGCGTCACGATCGTATTGTTGAAGGTGGCTCGAATGTAGCCTTTGCCGCGAGGGATGTTCTTGCGGTCTCTCCGCCGAATGCGTGTTTTGCCGCTCTTCGCGGCCCCTCCCGATCGTCGACGCTCTGACATATCAGTCGTTTCTCCTCTACCAACTCGTTCTTATTCAGCCCAGCCACCAGGCGGGCGACGACTACTTCTTGCGAATACCAATGCCGCGCTTCGGTCCACGCCGGGTACGTGCATTGGTGCGGGTGCGCTGACCGCGCACTGGCATGCCGCGGCGGTGTCGGATACCGCGATAACATCCAATATCCATCAACCGCTTAATGTTGAGTGAGACCTCACGGCGGAGATCGCCTTCGACGCGGTACTCCTTATCGATGATTTCGCGAAGGCGATTGACCTCATCGTCGGTCAGATCGCGAACGCGGGTATCCGGACTGATCCCGGTACGCTCGAGCAGAACTCGGCTGGTGTGCTGTCCAATACCGTAAATATAGGGAAGCGCAGCTTCGACACGCTTCTCACGCGGGAGGTCGACACCGGAAATTCTCGCCATATCGCTCGTTCCTCTAACGCTCGTAGTGAGCGACTAGCCCTGACGCTGCTTGTGTTTCGGGTTCGAGCAGATCACACGGATAACACCGTGCCGCCGAATCACCTTGCACTTGTCGCATCGTCGCTTAACAGATGCAGCAACTTTCATCGAACTACCAACTTTCTCGTGTTTCACTCGGGGCCGGGCCAGCTGCCCTCGAATTATCGAAACAAACAGCCCAGACGCACCAAGAGCGCACGCGTGACGCGTGCGCAAGACAGGAAATCATACCACAACCGCCACACGTTTCGTGAAGATCTCGGGCGGTCCATTTTTGATCAGAACCGTATGTTCGAAGTGTGCGGACCGGCTGCGATCTCGCGTGATGACGGTCCACCCGTCGTCCAATTGCTGGGTTTCGTCGCCGCCAATGTTGACCATCGGTTCGATAGCGATTGTCATCCCTTCGCGCAAGAGGACGCCGGCGCCAGCTTGGCCGTGGTTGGGCACATGCGGTTCTTCCCACATCTGTCGTCCCACCCCGTGGCCGCCGTATTCGCGAACCATCCCAAATCGCTGTTCGGTCACATAGGATTCGATGGCGTGTCCGATATCGCCGAGCCGATTCCCCGCCACGGCCTGCTCGATACCGAGATAGAGCGATCGTTCCGTTACATCCAGAAGACGCTGGGACTCGGCGTCGATGATCCCGACGGGATAAGTCCAGGCGGAATCGCCGATGTACCCGCCAAACGTGGCCCCGATGTCGATAGAGATGATGTCCCCGTCTCGCAGGGTCTTCTTCCCCGGAATACCATGCACGATCTCTTCGTTGATCGACGCACAGATTCGGCCAGTGAAGCCAAGATGGCCGAGAAAGGTGGGCACGGCGCTGTTTTCCTCTAACACCTCGCGGACGATTTCGTCCAGCTCTTTCGTTGTCACGCCAGAAACGATGGCCGGTTGCAACCGTGCATGCGCAAGTGCAACGATGTGGCCCGCCTGCCGCATGAGATCGACTTCATGATCGTTTTTGATCGTGATGGCCATCGAAGAGTCAGGCCTTTTTATTGATCGCCGATGCCGTGACGGCATTGACGATCGTCTGCTGAACAATCTCGACATGCTGGTTTCCGTCGACCGTGGTAACCACTCCGCGGCTTTCATAAAAGTCGAGCAGTGGTTTGGTCAGGTCGTTGTAAAGCTGAAGGCGTTTGCGAATGGCCGTCGGCATATCGTCGTCGCGCTGCACCAATTCGCCTCCGCACTTGTCGCAGATACCCGGCTGGCGGGTCGATTGGAAGGCGAGGTTATACGCCGTGCCACAGTTCGCGCAGAGTCGGCGGCCGCTCATGCGCTCGACCAGGATCTCTTCTGGCACAGCAAGTTCGATGACGGCATCGATTTTCTGATCCCGTAGTTCCAGGAGAGCATCGAGCCCCACTGCCTGTGTCGCTGTGCGCGGAAAGCCATCGAAGATGACTCCACGAACATGGTCGTTCGCGAGCTTGTCAAGCCGCTCGGCAACGATGGCCAGGGTGACATCGTCCTGGACGAGGTGTCCTGACGCCAGGATCTCCTTGACTTTCAAGCCGAGCGGAGTCTCTGCCGCGATTTCGGCACGAAAGAGGTCGCCAGTCGAGAGCTTGATCGCTCCGATTTTTGGCCCCAGAAGATCGGCCTGAGTTCCTTTACCCGAGCCCTGGGCTCCGATCATGATGATGTTCATAGATGCAATCCGTGTACCATTTTCGGTTGCGCGGGCGCCCGGCGGATTGCCGGCACGCCCACTGCATACCTACTGAATGAAGCCTTCGTAGTTACGCATCATCAGCTGTGCTTCGAGCTGGCGCATGGTGTCGATAGCGACGCCTACCACGATCAGGATCGAGGTTGCACTGATCAGCAAGGTTTGAATGCCAGTGATTTGCGCAGCGATAAAGGGCATGATGGCCACGGTGCCAAGGAAGAGGGCACCGACCAACGTGATCCGCTGTAACACCTGCTGCAGATACATCGCAGTGTTCTTTCCTGGACGGATACCCGGAACGAATGCGCCCTGACGCTGGAGCGTTTCGGGAATCTTCTGCTGGTAGAAGACGACCATCGTATAGAAGTATGTGAACGCTACCACCAACAGGAAGTACACAACCTGATACCAGACGTTACTCGGACTGAAGAACCGCTGGAGATCACCTCCAACTGTTCGGACCCAGTCACGATTGGAGCTGGCCAGGAAGTTGGCAATCAAACCAGGCATCACCATGATGCTGACCGCAAAGATCAGCGGGATCATGCCGGCCGAGTTCACCTTCAATGGAATGAAGGAGGTATTGCCGCCGTACTGCTTGTTGCCTCGAATGCGCTTGGCGTAGTGAACCGGAATCCGGCGCTGCCCCTCATTGATGTACACGATGCCAACCACGGTACCAAGAGCGATGAGCGCAAAGAAGACGGTTCCGATCAAATTCTGGGATGTCGAGCCGCCGGTCAGCAGGCTGCCAACCGCCTGCGGGAGGCTAGCGACGATACCGCCAAAGATGATGATCGAAACGCCATTTCCGATTCCGTACTCGGTGATCAATTCTCCCATCCAGACAAGGAGCATTGTCCCGGCTGTCATGGTCAGCAGCAGTGCCGCGCTGGGTAGAAACGTATCACGATGAAAAAGTCCGAAATCTGTGAGGATCGGCTGGCCGCCGACACTCGTGCGTGAAAACAACAGAGCTTGACCGTAGCCCTGCAGGAGGGCGAGCGGAACGGTCAGGAAGTGGGTGTACTGATTGATCTTGTTTCGGCCTTGCTGGCCCTCGTTCGACAGCTCGTTCAACCGGGGAATCACAGGCGTGAGGAGTTGCATGATGATCGAGGCCGTGATGTAGGGGTACACCCCGAGCGCAACGATCGAGAAGTTGCGCAGACCGCTTCCGGAGAAGAGGTTGAGCATACCGAGAAGCTGATTGCCCTCGATATAGTCCGCCAGACCCTGGCGATTGACACCGGGGACCGGAATGCTGGCAATGATACGGAAGAGCACCAAAATCCCCAGCGTGAAGAAAATCTTCCGCCGGAGATCCGGAATCTTGAATGCCTGCGTTACCGCATCGAACATCTCGGGTTCCTAACGGCTATTCGGCGTTGGTGACGTCGCTCCGCTTTTGCGGACCGCCCACCTTACCGAGTCGGGCGGCTTTGAGGTCGCGATCGATCGACAGCTTGCGATTGCGAGGACGTGCTGTAATCCAACGATCGGTGCGCTCGAGGATGGTGACGGTACCGCCAGCATTCTCGATCTGCTCTTTAGCGCCCTCGGAAATGGCGTGGGCGTGAATCACGATTTTGCCGGAAAACTCTCCGCGGCCGAGAATCTTCACCGGGAACTCAGGACCGCGAACCACACCAGCGGAAATCAGCGCCTCCGGCGTGATTGGGCCATCGAACTCGAGGGCCGCTATTGTGTCGAGGTTCACGATCTCCCAAGGAGTCGCGTAGATGTTCGTGAAGCCACGCAAGTACGGCATGCGCTTCTGGATTGGGAGCTGACCACCCTCGAATCCCGGTCGAACGCCACCGCCGGCGCGGGCCTTCTGGCCTTTATGGCCCTTACCCGAGGTCTTGCCCTTGCCGGACCCGATGCCGCGTCCAAGGCGCTTGCGTTCCTTGTTGGCCCCTTCGTTCGGTTTTAGATCATTCAAATTGATAGGCATCGTCTGTCTCTTTTCTCCAGGCGAGCGAATCGAACGCTCCTGGTCGGTATTACGCTTCGCCTTCGACAATCACCAGGTGACGCACTTTGATGATCATTCCGCGGGTCGACGGCGTGTCCGCCACCTCGACGGTCTGATGGAGCCGGCGCAGCCCAAGGCTGGCGACGGTTGTGCGCTGATCGGGGGGTCGACCAATCAAGCTGCGAACCAGCGTGACCTTAATAAGTTCCGGCTGTCCGGCATTCTTCACGTCTGTCATTACATGTTGCTCCCTGCAGCGTCGGCCGGGGCCTTGCCATACCGCTGCAGCTCATATTTGCGATGTCGGCGCCGTGCGATATCGCCGGTGCTTTCCAGCGATTGCAGGGCCTTGATCGTCGCGCGCGCCACATTGACCGGATTGTTGCTGCCGTGCGATTTGGTGAGCACATCACGCACGCCGGCCGCTTCGAGAACCGCACGCACCGGTCCACCGGCGATAACACCGGTACCAGGCGCGGCCGGCTTCAGCAGCACGATCGAGGCTCCGTAGCTCTCGGTCACCTCGTGCGGAATGGTTGAGCCATCCAGCGGAACGGTGATCAACGACTTCTTGGCCTGCTCGACACCCTTGCGGATCGAGTCGGGGACCTCACGGGCCTTGCCCATGCCAACCCCGACCTGGCCCTTGCCATTGCCGACGACGATGAGGCTGCCGAACGCGAAACGACGACCGCCCTTGACAACTTTGGCGACACGGTTGATCTGGACAACGCGTTCCTCGAACTCGGAACCACCATCCTGATTCTCGCCACGCCGACGTGAATTTCTTTGATCTCGATCCATACCTTGCTCCGTTTGGCCGGTCCGCTGGCGCTCACGCCACTTGCCGCCCTGGCTGCTAGAACTCCAGACCACCCTCTCGAGCGGCTTCGGCGACGGCCTTCACACGGCCGTGATAGAGAAATCCCCCGCGGTCGAAGACAACGGTGCTAACACCGGCTTCCTTGGCCCGCTCGGCGATGGTGACACCAACCGCGGTTGCCCGCTCGGTTTTGGTACCACCTGCTTCCCGCACGGCCGGCTCGAGATCGCTGGCGGCAGCAATGGTGCGACCGGCAACGTCATCGACGAGCTGAACGTAAATGTGCGCCGACGAGCGGAACACATTCAGGCGAGGGCGTTGTGCAGTCCCCGACACCTTGGCGCGAACGCGAACATGTCGTCGCTTTCGCGGTGAGAGTGCCTTTCGATACTTGAGTCGCATGCTTGCTGCTTTCTCCCGGTGTTCCGGCTTTTGGTGCCGGCGTCCTGGCTTGGGCTCAGGACCACCCTAGTCCGTACGACGTTAAAACTACTTCGCCTTACCGGCCTTACCGGCCTTGCGGCGGACGACCTCTCCCTCGTAGCGAATGCCTTTTCCCTTATAGGGTTCCGGCGGCCGCACACGGCGGATACGGGCGGCTTCTTCACCGACTGCTTGCTTGTCGATGCCGATAATCGCCACTTTGGTTTGGCCATCGAGCGCGTAAGAGATGCCGTCCGGCGCATTGAAGCGCACCGGATGCGAAAACCCGACGTTCAGCACCAGATCTTTGCCATCCATGGCGGCACGATAACCGACGCCCTGGATCTCCAAATTCTTGCGGTAGCCGTCCGTAACCCCGACGACCATGTTATTGATCAGTGTCCGGGACAAACCATGTAGCGAGCGATTCTCGCGGGCATCGTTCGGGCGGCTGACGACCAGCGTTCCATCTTCGAGCTCAATGCCGAGCGCCGGCGGCGCCGAGTAGCTCAGCTCACCCTTCGGGCCGTTGATGGTGATGACGTTGCCAGCGGCGACGTCCACCTTCACGCCTGAGGGAATTGAGATCGGTTTGCGTCCAATTCGAGACATTTCAGAACTCCAGCGCCGGTCCTAAAAGACCGTACACAAGACTTCACCGCCGATTCCTCGCCGCCGAGCCTCATAACCCGTCAGCACGCCCTGCGGAGTGCTGACGATTGCAATACCGAGTCCACTCTTGACGCGGGGAATCGCATCCTTGCCGGCGTAAATACGCAGGCCCGGTTTGCTGACTCGCTTGAGCTCGCGGATCGAGTGCGATTTGTCTGCGCCGTAGCGCAG
>JBBQPB010000017.1:0-14053 GCA_038331435.1 Thermomicrobiales bacterium
CCATCGAGAAGGCGCTCGATCAGGTTGCTGAGCTCAACAACATCATCGACGCGGACAAGCGGCTACGTGAGCTGGTCGACAACGCCAAAAAGGTCGAAGGAATCGCCCGCCATGCTTCGACGCATGCGGCCGGAGTCGTCATTGCGCGCGATCCATTAATCGAGACCGTTCCCCTGCAACGGGCGGGCGGCAAGAGTGAAGGCGAAGTCACGACCCAATATCAAATGGGTCTGCTGGAGGAGATCGGTCTCCTCAAAATGGACTTCCTGGGTCTCACCACGTTGACCATTCTGGGACGAGCGGTCGACCTCGCCAAGCTTAAGGATCCGACGCTGACCATCGACGGGCTTCCTCTCGAGGATGAGGCGGCATTCCTTCGATTGCAGCAGGGTGACACGATCGGCGTCTTCCAATTGGAAGGTGGCATGACCACGCGCATGACGATCGATGTCGCTCCGAATTCATTCGACGACCTGATCGCACTAATGGCTTTGATTCGTCCGGGACCAGCCGGCGGTGCAGCCGAGTTTTGCGATCGCAAGCATGGCCGCGCGCCAGTCACCTATATGCATCCGGATCTGGAGCCGATCCTGAAAAGCACCTTCGGCATTGCGGTCTACCAGGAGCAGATTATGCAGATCGCCAATGCGATCGCTGGCTTCTCTATGGCGGATGCGGACGGCTTACGCAGCGCGATGGGCAAAAAGAAGCAAGACTTGATGGAGTCCTACCGCAAGCCCTTCATCGAAGGCGCTGTGGCCCACGGGCTCACAAAACAGCTCGCGGATGAGCTCTTCTCGATGATGGCGCGCTTCGGGGGATACGGTTTCAACAAGGCACACAGCGCAGCGTATGCGGTAATCGCCGCGCAAACCGCGTATCTCAAGGCTCACTATCCGATCGAGTTCATGTGTGCCCTCATGACCACCGACGGCGACAATCACGATCGGCTGGTTTCCGATGTTACTCATGTGCGACGGATGGGGTCCGACGTGCTCGGCCCAGATATCAACCTCAGCGAGCTGGACTTTAAACCAGAGCCGAATGCTGAAGGCACGGAATCGATCCGCTTCGGTCTTGGCGCAATCAAGAATGTCGGCAAAGGAGCAGCAGAGTCGATTCTGCAAATCCGGCGTGAGCATTCTGATGGAGCATTCAGCAGCCTCGAAGACTTCTGCTCGGCAGTCGATTGGAGCAAAGTTTCGCGCAAGGTCGCCGATTCCCTGGCCAAGAGTGGCGCGCTGGATTGTTTCGGACCGCGCAGCGTAGTCATCAATCGCCTGGAGCCAGCCATATCAGGTGCGATCGAGCGGCAACGGGCGGCGGCGAAGGGTCAGCTCGGCTTCGACATGTTGGGTGGACAGATCACCAAGCCGCTCGAGATTCCTGAATCGGTGACCAAGAATCTCGAGTTGCCACTCAGCCAGCGGCTCTCATGGGAGCGCGAGCTCCTCGGCATCTACCTGAGCGATCATCCGGTCAATGATGTACTGCAACGGGTTGGGCTCGATGGTCGCCAGCAAATTCACGATGTCGAGAATCGATTCCCGGGCGACCGTGTCCGCATTATTGGACGGATCAAGACCGCCCGTCGCATTCTCACCAAGGCCAGCAAAACCATGTCGATCCTTGACTTCGAGGATATGACTGGCTCGATTGAAGTAGTCGCGTTTCCCGAAACCTATCAAACGTTTCAGCACGCATGGGAAGTCGACAATATTATCGAGATCGAAGCGAAGATCGATCGGCGAGGCGAGCAACTTCAACTCATTTGCGAGCGAGTTTTCGAATCGATCGAAATGCTTGGTTCCAAGCCGAGCACACTGCAAGTGCATATTGCGCTTGCAAGTGACCCGTCCGACGCCAACGCCCGCATCGATGAAATGCAGCGTGTCCTAGCGATTGTCCGCGAGCACGACGGTGACGATGAGCTGGTGGTGCATTTGCGTGTTGGAGAAGACGATTTGCCTATGCGCAGCCGCACGCTCAAAGTCGAATGGAACGAGATGTTGCAAACCGAGCTCGAACGTTTGCTGGGTCCCAAAGCCGTCTGGACCGAGGCAATTGGAGAACCGCACGTGCTGGCAGCGTAACCGAACGTCAGGCCCTCGCGCTCCGAAGCACGTCGGCAGGTAGCGCGAACTTCACCAATGGGCCGAGCTTTGTCAGCTCGGTCCAGAGCTCTGCTGGATCGTCCGACAGGATGTAGATCACATCCCTTGGGCGTGCCAACCCCATTGCCCGCCGCACGCCATCTATCTCGGACCCCACTGGAATCACCATCGGGGGAAGCTCGTTCCGGCGCGCTCCCTCAGTGGCATGCGCGATCCGATCGGTATCGCCAGGATCGTCATCGCTAACAATCAGGATGTTGCTAATCCGCCCGAGAAGACGTCCGATCTCTGCGATGTCGCTATCCAGGGTTCCTCGCAACCCACTGAACACCGTGAGCAACCGCGCCTTGTGATAATCGCGCAACGCCCGAAGCACGGGACGGAGATGCCATGAGGCCGACGGTCGATCGAGAATCACCACTGAGTTGCCAGTGGTCAGTAAATTGAACGAACCGGGGATCGAATTCGGATCGCTCGCGTAATTCCGAAGCACACGACGAATCGTGTCTCCATCGATTCCTAAGACTGTGGCCAGCGACGCTGCCATCAAAGAATCGAAAACGAGGAAGTTGGCGCGGCCATCGAGTGCGAATTTCAGCTCTTTGCGATCTCCGAGCTCTTGAACCTTTCCGTTGTGGGCAACGACGAGTTGATCGTCTGCCAACCAGGCGAGATTGTCGTTTGTCGCAAGGTGAAATTCTGATAATGGCCCGTCCAGGCCGAGTCCAACCAGTAGGCGGTTGTGGCCCGTGCTGGAAAGATCGGCAGCCACTGCCATGTCATCGCCATTCAGAACCAGCCATCCCTGATTGACCACCGCGGTCAGCAGGGCTGGCAAAGCCGCGTTCGCGAGCTGGGCATCACCCGCCAGGATGCAGTCTTCCCGGTTGGCACAAACATTGGTGATGGCCAGCAGTGGCAAGCGCGGTCCCGTCGCGAGCAATGACGCCGTCGCCCAATCGACCTCGCGTATAGCGACGTCGATCTTTCCGTCGTCCAGTGCTGCTTCGATATCCTGCCATGGTCCAAGCTCACCTATCTGGCGAACGCCATCGATATCGACGCCGTGGCTCGACCAGGTCGCGACCCGCAGTCCGGCCGACTGCAAAATAGCTTCCAAAATTTTTGCAACAATGGTTTTGCCTCGTGAACCTGCGATCACCGCAACCGGCTGCAGCCCAGCGGTTGTCACCCAGGTTCTCCACTCGGTGAAGCTCGAAATTTCGAGAGGAAACCGATCAGGCATCGTCGGCGGCCCCGCCGATCTGGTCGTTCAACACGGGCAGCATCGATCGGAGCGCATTCCCACGATGGCTGACGCGATCCTTCTCTGCATCGGAGAGTTCTGCCATGGTTTCACCAGATGGAAAGATGAACACCGGATCGTACCCAAAGCCGTTCGAACCGCACGGCTCATATCCGACAACGCCTTCGCAGGTTCCTTCAAGAGACGCAATTAGGCCATCGCGGCCGGCCAGGGCCAACCAGCAGACAAAGCGCGCGGCCCGGTTACCCGTTGGATGGTTAGCGAGCGCGGAAAGCAGTTTGTCGATGTTGCGTGCATCGGAAACGGGCTCGCCAGCGTAGCGCGCCGAAATGATTCCGGGCATCCCGCCGAGCGCAAGTGCTTCTATTCCCGAGTCGTCACCCAGCGTAAGTCGTCCGGTTGCCGCCGCCACGAAAATCGCTTTCGTCTCCGCATTGGCGCGATACGATTCGGCGCCTTCTTCAGGAAGTTCCAGATCGATCCCAGCCAATCCATCGACCAGAAATTCGTCGCCGAGCAATCGCTCGAACTCAGCCAGCTTGCCTGCATTTCTGGTAGCGATAAGAATCGACGGCTTCTGTTCGCTCATCGCAATCCTCCAACGGCCGCGTCTGAATGCAGGCGAAAGACACTTCGAGCATTGGCGGTGGTCTGTTCTGCCACCCGCTCGATTTCGAATCCCAGCAGGTCGGCGAGCGCAGCGGCGATGATCGGGAGGTTCGCCGAAGTGTTCCGCCGTTCCTTGACGCCTTTGGGCGTGAGATAGGGCGAATCCGTTTCGAGCACCATCGAAGTGAGCGGCACCGAGCGAAGCGTCTCCCGCAACTCCGAAGAGCCCGCGCGGGTCATCAACCCGCCCACTCCGAAGAAGTCGCCCCGATCGAGCGCGAAATCTCGCAATACTGGCGAACCGTCGAACGAGTGGAAGACAACGCGCACACCAGGAAATTCCGAAAGTGTTTGCATCATTTCGGTCTCGACGTCGCCTCGCATGTGGATAACCACGGGCAGAGAGAACTGGCTGCCAAGCTCGAGTTGATCGCGAAAGGCTGCCCGCTGCGACGACCGATCGACCCAATCCCGGTAGTAATCGAGACCGGTTTCTCCGATCGCGACGGCTTCGTTCGTAGCTAACAGCCTCTCCAGCTCAGTGGCGGTGTCGTTTGTCCAACGATCGGCGGAGTTGGGGTGCATCCCCAAGGCATATGAGACGGCAGGATAGCGATCGGCAAGCGCCACGGATCGAACCCAGCTTTCCTGTTCGTACCCAATGTTGATAAATCTGCGCACTCCGGCCGACCGCGCGGCAGCGATGACCTGCGGCAGGTCGCTTGCGAACGCATCGTCATCGAGATGACCATGCGTTTCGACAAATTCCATTGTGATCCTCCGGCGTCACTTCACTGTGACGCTCTTGGCAAGATTGCGCGGCTTGTCGGGATCATTCCCGCGCAAGAGCGCCGCGTGATATCCAAGCATTTGGGCCGGCAACGCCTGCACCAAGGGGGCGGCATCGCCGACATCGGGTGTCGGCAACCAGGAGTCGAAGACGGGATCTTCGATAGGTCCGATGCCAATGATATGCCCGCCGCGCGTCTTGAGCTCCATTGCGCCGGAGATGATGTCCGCGTGGGTCTCATCGTTCGGTGCGTAGACAACACAGGGCGTGCGGTCTTGCACTAACGCGATCACTCCGTGCTTGAGTTCACCTGCCGCAAACCCCTCGGCATGGATATAGGAAACTTCTTTGATTTTGAGCGCAGCTTCCAGGGCAGTCGGATAGGAGAGGCCCCGGCCAATGACGAAAAGGTGCTCCGCCTGGTAGAGATTCTCCGCGATCTCGCGTACGCGATCGATCCAGGCGGGAGCCAGCATTTCGCGAATGCCTGTCGCCGCTTCGAGCACGAGCCGGCGCCCTTCGGCAGATGTACCAGCAAGTGCGTGCGCAGTCATCAGCAAGACAGCGACTTTCGCCGTGTATGCCTTGGTCGAGAGTACGCATTGCTCCGGACCGGCATGGAGATCGACCCGCAAGTCGACCATCCTGCCCAGGGTGGAGCGGGGCGCGTTGACAACACCAGCCAGTTTCGACCCGCGGCTTCGTGCGGCCAACATAGCTTCGATGATGTCGGCGGTCTCGCCGCTTTGCGAGAATGCAATGACAAGCGAGTCCGGCGTGAGAAAGTGCTCGTAGTATTTGAACTCGGATCCGGGCGAGAAATTCACGTGGCGCGACGCTATACGGCTGAAAAGATACGATCCCGTCAACGCGGCGTAGGAAGCTGTCCCGCATCCCACCATGTATGCGCCATAGGAAGCACGAATCGCCTCGGCTAACGCCTCGATCTGATCCTCAGCTTCCAATGCCAAACGCTCGAGCACGGCAGGTTGTTCTGCCACTTCTTTTGACATAAAGTCAGGGAAACCTGCCAACCCGTCGCGCTGCTCATCGACCGTGATCGGTGTCCAACCATTTGCCGGCGAACGGTTCTCGATCGTGATGCCATTGATTGCCAGCGTCGCGAGTTCTCCGTCCTCGAGATAGTGGATTTCGGTAGCGTGCCCCGCCAGCGCGATCTCATCTGATGCAATCGTGACCCCGGAGCCGTTGCGTCCAATCACAAGCGGAGACGTCCGCTTTGTGGCAACCATGGACTTCGAGGCGAGATCGAGCACGATCACGGCGCCAAGCCCGTCGAGGCGAGCAAAAACCCGCTCCAGTGCCTGTTGCGGCGTCGCGCCCATGGAAAGTTCATCTTCCATGAGATGTGCGATAACTTCGCTATCCGTTTCGGATCGGAGCACATGGCCCCTGGATTCAACTTCGCGGCGCAGCTCGCGGAAGTTCTCGATGATTCCGTTATGAATCACGGCAATCGTGCCGGTGCAGTCGAGATGGGGGTGGGCGTTCGCCTGCGTGACGCCGCCATGGGTCGCCCAGCGCGTGTGTCCGAACCCAATTTCAGCATCCGGAAAATCGACCGACGCCACCGAGATCTTGCCTGGAGTTTTCGTGACCGCCAGCTGGCCGTCCACGCCGATTGCCATCCCCCAGGAGTCGTAACCCCGGTACTCGAGCATTTTGAGAGCCGTCAGTACGGTGCCGCCAACGTCGGTCGATTCGCCGACATAACCAAAAATTCCACACATGCAACAACGCTCCAGCGCCTGGGTGTTGCCCAAATTCGGGCGACAAGAGGCAATGCGCGACCAGGAGCTCGGCTCCGATAGTCGCATTTCGGCTCGATTCCGATGGAGCAATCTGGGTATAGGCAGTTCGGAAGGGACTCTGTCGATCCGTTACCGAATCGGTTTCTCCGTTCCGTGACGACTCTGCCAGCCGGGAAGCGACCCGCCGAAAGGTTCGATACGCTTCCACCTCGTCAACCTACGTCCTCCGAGCAGGTCCAGGCGCTATGCAATCGGGAATGTCCGCAATCGATTGCTCCGATCTGCCAGCGAGTGTACGCATCTGTCGCTCGGTTGGCAACGAAAATGGGTATACTTTCGGCGCCGATTCAGGCATCCCCGTTTGGCCATTCGGAAAGGACATTGCGTTCGTGATCGGCCGGTACACCAGGTCCGAAATGGGAGCGGTGTGGAGTGACGATCACAAGCTGCAAGTCTGGCTGCGAGTTGAGCTCGCGGTCTGCGAAGCGTGGTATCGTCGCGGCCGCATTCCCGAATGGGCGATCGAAGCCATACGAGGAGCAAGCTGCGACCTCGAACGAATGCAGGAAATCGAACGCGAAACCGATCACGATGTCATCGCTTTTTTGCGCGCCACTGGCGAAACTGTTGGTGAAGCATCTCGATTCATCCACCTCGGTCTGACCTCATCAGATGTTGTCGATACCGCTCTCTCGATCCTGGTGCAGGACGCCTGCGCGATTCTGGAAGCCGATCTCGAGCGACTGATCGAGGTTGTAGGCCACCAGGCGCTCAGGTATCGGAAGACCCTGATGATCGGCCGGACCCACGGGGTTCACGCCGAACCGACCACATTCGGTCTAAAGCTCGCGGTCTGGTACGACGAGCTGCGGCGGCAGCGAGAGCGCTTGCGCTTCGCTCGCGAAGAACTGCGGGTCGGCAAACTCTCTGGAGCAGTCGGCACACATGCCCACGTCCCACCGGATGTTGAGGACGATGTTTGCGAGTCGCTCGGACTTCGGCCTGCTTCGGCATCGACCCAGATCATTCAGCGTGACCGGCACGCGTTCTTCCTCTCGGTACTCGCTGGCATTGGCGCGACTATCGAAAAGTTCGCGGTCGAGGTTCGCCACTTGCAGCGCACCGAGGTGCGAGAAGTCGAAGAACCCTTCGGGGAAGGGAACCAGGGCAGCTCGGCCATGCCCCACAAACGCAATCCACACGAATCAGAGCGGTTGAGCGGTCTGGCGCGCCTTCTGCGCGGTTACGCTGTGACCGGGCTCGAAAATGTTGCCTTATGGCACGAGCGCGACATTAGCCACTCATCGACTGAACGGGTGATTTTTCCGGACGCCTGCATCGTTCTCGATTATTCACTCGACCTCATGACTGAAATTCTCGAAGGCATGACGGTCAATGAGGACCGCATGCTGCAGAACCTCGATCTCACCGGCGGTTTGATCTTTTCGCAACGTGTCATGCTGGGACTAATCGATGCCGGCATCGATCGGCAAGTCGCGTACAAGCGGGTCCAGGCGCACGCGATGGATAGCTGGCTCAACGGCACCAATTTTGAAGAGGCCGTGCGCACCGATACGGAAATCGCCAATCGGGTCAGCCAGGAGCAGATCACCGAGCTGTTCGATCCGTACCAGCAACTGGATCATATCGACGCTATTTTCGAGCGTCTCGGTCTGCTCGAACCAGCGGTGAGCCAGTGAGCTTTGTTGTCGCCACGCGGCTACTCGATTCGTTGCCGCTCATCCGGCAGGGCAAAGTTCGCGACTGCTATCAACTCGGAAACGATCTCCTGTTTGTCGCCAGCGATCGCATCTCCGCCTTCGATGTCGTGCTTCCCAGCGCAATTCCCGGCAAGGGCGCGGTGCTGAACCAGCTCTCGGGTTTCTGGTTCGAGAAAACGAAGCACATCGTTCCTAACCATGCCATTCACATCGGTCTACCGGAATCGGTGGAATCGACGGAACGCAAATGGTTCGATGCTCGCTCGACCGTCGCTAAAAAAGCCGAACGAATCGACTTCGAATGCGTCGTGCGTGGCTATCTGGCGGGGTCAGGTTGGAAAGAGTACCGAGGAACCGGCGCTATCGCTGGTCACAAACTGCCGGCTGGTCTATCGCAATCGGCGTGTTTGCCCGAGCCGATTTTCACGCCCGCTATGAAAAATGATGCTGGACATGACGAAAACATTTCAGTCGATCGCCTGCGCGATCTGGTTGGCAGCGATCTCGCCGGTCAGCTCGAAAACCTGAGTAGGGCGTTGTACGCCACTGCCGCCCAACACGCCCGAACCTGCGGCATGCTGCTTGCCGATACGAAGTTCGAGTTCGGGATGGTCGGCGACGAATTGACGCTCATCGACGAAATTCTGACGCCGGACAGCTCCCGTTACTGGGAAGCGTCCGCATACGCACCGGGCCGCGATCAGGAGAGCTTCGACAAACAGTACGTCCGTAACTGGCTGGACTCGATCGGCTGGAACCATGAGCCGCCGGCTCCCGAACTTCCGGCCGAGGTGATCTCGGGCACGCAACGGCGATACATCGAAGCGTTTCAACGACTCACCGGCCACGATCCAATCTTTTGAGAGGAGCATTCCACGAACGCCAATGAGCAAACCCTGTGGCAGGTAGATGTGCTTGTCATGCCCAAAGCCGGAGTCAACGATCCGGAAGGGGAGGCGATTCGAGGTGGGTTGCTGAGCCTGGGCTATGAGAGCGTTCAACGTGTCCGCGCGGGCAAGCACTACCGCTTGCGAGTTCTTGCACCCGCCGCCGATGCCGCACGATCGACTGCTGAAGACATGGCGACCAGATTGCTCTCCAACCCGGTCATCCAAACCTTTGTCATCGAATCGGTGACGCAAGCAGAGGAGGCGTAACCATGTCGTCTCAGATCGGCGTCATCACCTTTCCCGGCAGCAATGGCGATCAGGATTCTTTCGATGCTTTCGCGCTGAACTTGGGTGTGCCGACCCGTATGGTCGACTATCGCGAGGCCGATCTGAGCGGACTCGCGGCCATCGTTCTTCCCGGCGGATTCTCCTATGGCGACCATTTACGCTGCGGTGCAATCGCTCGATTCGCGCCGGCCATGGAGTCGCTCAAGTCCTTTGCGGATGCGGGTGGTCCGGTGCTTGGACTCTGCAACGGATTCCAGGTGCTGACCGAAGCCCATTTGCTTCCCGGCGCGCTCTTGCGCAATGAGTCGCTCCGGTTCCACTGCCGCTGGGTGGATATTCGCGTCGAAACGACGCGAACGGCCTGGACCCACGAAGTAACCCACGGCGAGGTGCTGAAGCTCCCGGTTGCCCATGGGGAGGGCGCGTATTTTGCCGACGAGGAGACCCTCGATAAGCTCGAGGCCAATGACCAAATCGTTTTCCGCTATTGCGAACCAGGCGGTACGGTAACTCCGGACGCGAATTTCAACGGGTCGCTCCGTTCGATTGCCGGGGTCTGCAATGAACGAGGGAACGTAGTTGGCATGATGCCGCATCCGGAACGCGCTTCCGATCCAATGCTCGGAACGACCGATGGGCTCAAGATCCTCTCATCGGCGCTCGAATATTTGAATGTGGGGGTTTAGTTGACGGCTGAAGCCAGCAAGACCTCCATCGCTCCTGGCGCCTGGCGTGAGGTCGCGCTCAGCGATGATGAATACGCCCGCATCCTCGAGCTACTGGAAACCCGCGAGCCGACTCCGGTCGAGCTCGGTATGTTTGGTTCGATGTGGAGCGAGCACTGCGGTTACAAGCACACCCGCCCCATTCTCGGCCGGCTGCCAACCCAGGCCGACTGGGTGCTGCAGGGACCTGGCGAAAATGCTGGCGCTATCGACATCGGCGATGGTCTGGCGGCGGTGTTCAAAGTCGAGTCGCATAACCACCCAAGCGCGGTCGAACCGTACGAAGGTGCGGCCACCGGCGTCGGCGGCATCGTACGCGACATCTTCACAATGGGTGCCCGCCCGGTAGCCATCCTAAACTCGCTTCGCTTTGGACCGCTCGACCAACCGCGCAATAGCTACCTCTTCAAAAACGTCGTCGCCGGTATCGGCGGATACGGAAACTGCCTCGGCATCCCGACCGTGGGCGGCGAAGTCTTCTTCGATCCCTCCTTCTCGGGTAATCCACTTGTCAATGCCATGTGTATCGGCATCGTGCCCGCCGATGGCATCGTGCGTGCCAAGGCGTCGGGTGTCGGTAACCTGATCATGCTGATCGGCGCTGACACCGGACGCGACGGACTGCATGGTGCAACCTTCGCGTCGGTCGATGATCCGGAGGCCTCGCACCGCGGGGTTATTCAGGTTGGCAACCCGTTTCTTGAAAAACTGCTGCTGGAGGCCTGTCTCGAGCTTCTGCAAACGGGGGCGGTGGTCGCCATGCAGGACCTTGGCGCAGCCGGACTCACTAGCTCAACCGTTGAAGTCGCCAGCCGCGGCGGGGTCGGAGCCGAGATCGATGTTGCGAAAGTGCCGCGACGCGAATCGGGCATGACCCCTTATGAAGTAATGATGAGCGAGAGCCAGGAGCGCATGCTGCTGGTGGTTACACCTGAAACAGCAGACGAGGTCATTCGCATCGTAAAGCGGTGGTCGCTGCATTCCGCCGTCATCGGTACGGTGACAGCGGACGGAATGGTGCGCATTCTGGACGACGGCGTGACGGTTGCTGAAGTGCCTGCCGAGTATTACACCGACGCCTGCCCAACCTATGTGCGGCCGGCGGCGGAATCGCCTGACGTGATCGCAGCCCGGGAAACCGATCCGCGCCGCCTGCCAGATCTTGCCGCTTCTGCGATCGGCGACGTACTGCTCGAACTGCTCGCGTCTCCCAACGTCGGCAGCCGAAAGCCCGTCTACGATCAATACGACCATACGATCCAGACCAACACTGTTGTTGCCCCCGGAGACGGGGATGCGGCCGTGCTCAGAATCAAGGGTTCACATCGCGGTATAGCAAGTGCCATCGACTGCAACCCGCGCTATTGCTATCTGGATCCTTACCTCGGTGCCATGCATGCGGTCGCGGAATCCACCCGTAACGTTAGTTGCTCAGGCGCCACGCCCCGCGGCGCGACCAATTGCCTGAACTTCGGGAATCCGAAACGCCCGGCGGGCTACTACCAGCTCGACCGAGCCGTCTCCGGTCTGGCCGACGCTTGCCGCGCGCTGGAAGTTCCCATGGTGGGCGGGAATGTCTCGCTTTACAACGAGACCGCTTCAGCGCCGATCAAGCCGAATCCAACTGTGGGTGTTGTCGGCGTCCTCGACGACGTTCGCCGGCATGCCACTCTGAAATGGGAGGCGAGTCAACTCATTTATTTGATTGGAGATGCTCTTCCCTCACTCGGTGGGAGTGAGTACTTGAGCGTGGTCCACACGGAAGTCTCTGGCCAACCACCCGCACTCGATCTCTTCGCTGAACGGGCGGTTCAGAAAGCGGTGCGAACCCTTATCGAAGAGGGCGTCATCAGAACCGCGCACGACCTCTCTCTCGGCGGATTACCCATCGCGCTGACCAAAATGGCCGTCGTCTCCGGTATTGGGGCGAAGGTTGACAGCAACGTCATACTTAAGCGTTCGAACCGCGTCGACGAAGCGTGGTTCGGCGAGTCGGCCTCGCAAATCATTGTGACGTGTGATCCTCCATCCCGCACCCGGTTCGAGACGTCGCTCAAAAATGCCGAAGTGACGTTCACCTTGTTGGGTGAGACCGGTGGAGATCGCCTCGATTTCGACCTCGTTGCCTTTGACCTTTCCGCCCTTCGTGCTGCACTCGATCGAGCCTTCGAGCTCCCGGAAGTCTCCGGGACCGCCTGAGACAGGAAGAGGACGCGTGATTTCCGAACAATCGATCGATCTCTGGAGCTTGTTGGACGACAAGCCCCACGAAGAATGTGGCGTTTTTGGCTATTTCGCTCCAGGCGAGGACGTGGCGCGCATTACGTTTTTTGGTCTCTATGCCTTACAACATCGTGGGCAAGAGAGCGCCGGAATTGCAACGACCGACGGGCTCACCATTCATCGCCGCGCCCATCTGGGCCTGGTGAGCCAAGCCTTCACCGAAAACGATCTCGCGTTCTTGCCGGGCTTTGCGGCCATCGGGCATACCCGTTATTCGACGACGGGCCAAAGCAGTGAGCGCAACGCCGGACCGATGCTCACCGAAAGCAGCTCAGGACCGATTGCTGTCGGGCATAACGGCAATATCGTCAACGCATTCGCGCTGCGTGACGAGCTCGAAGCGCGAGGCGAAAAATTCAACACCACCACCGATAGCGAAGTTCTGGCACGGTTGATTGCCCTCGCACCAGGTGACAACATGGTCCTGAAGCTGCGGCAGGCCATGCCGCGGCTTAACGGAGCGTACAGCCTCGTAATTCTGACCACAGAAAAGCTCTATGCCGTGCGCGATCCAAAGGGCGTTCGTCCCCTTTGCATTGGTCAGTTGGCTGGCAAATGGATCGTTGCGTCAGAAAGTTGTGCGCTGATGACCGTCGGGGCGGCATTCGTGCGCGAGGTCGAGCCTGGCGAGATTATTGAGATCGACGCCGATGGGCTAGTTTCGCATATGCCACTCGAACAGAGCAAGCACGCCACCTGCCTCTTCGAGCTGATCTACTTTGCCCGACCGGACAGCACCCTGCTCAATCAACGTCTCCATTTGATGCGGCAACGGATGGGTGCGGTGCTCTCCGAAGAGCATCCGGTCGACGCCGATGTCGTTGTCGGTCTCCCGGACTCTGCCACGCCGGCCGCCATCGGGTACGCCAGAAAATCCGGCATTCCCTATGGGGAAGGTCTCATAAAGAACCGCTACATCGGCCGAACCTTTATCCAACCTGACCAACGGCTGCGGGATATCGGCGTTTCGTTGAAATTCAACGCCCTTCCAGAAGTCCTCGAAGGGAAGCGGGTGGTACTCATCGACGATACAATCGTGCGTGGCACCACCAGCCGCCCAATCGTCAACCTGTTGCGAAATGCCGGTGCCAAAGAAGTACATATGCGGGTTCATGCGCCACCGATGATGTGGCCTTGTTACCTTGGGGTGGATCTTGCCCGCCGGGAAGAATTGATCGCAGCGCGGATGACCGTCGAGGAGATTGGCAAACACATCGGCGCCGACTCTATTGGGTATCTTTCTCTCGAAGGACTTCTCGAGGCAATCAATTCGCCGGGCGGTGGGTTTTGCACCGGCTGCCTGACCGGAAACTATCCGATTCCGGTGCAGCTCGAAATGGATATGGACAAGCTGGTGCTCGAGCGTGAAGCCGTACTGGCATAATGCTCCAAAGACGAAACGGGGAGAATCGTTGACCGAATCCGACTCAGAGGTTTTGTATACGCCGCTCTACGATCGCCACGTGGCACTCGGTGCTCGGCTCATACCCTTCGCCGGCTGGATGATGCCGGTTCAATACAAAGGGATCTTGCACGAGCACAAGCAGGTTCGCACCAAGTCCGGGCTCTTCGATTTGGGACACATGGGCCAGGT